>CAZSSD010000005.1:0-28171 GCA_964609765.1 uncultured Candidatus Saccharibacteria bacterium
CGCAACAATGCCCGGAGTGCGGCGCGCCAATGTCGGTTAAACGCGGCCGGTTTGGGCCGTTCCTCGGCTGCTCCAAATATCCCGAATGCAAGGGCATTGCCAAAATAGAAAAAAAGTTTGGGCCGTGTCCTGACTGCGGCCAAGGCGTAGTAGTGGAACGCCGCGGCGGCAAGGGCAAACGCATATTCTACGGCTGTTCGCGCTACCCGGAATGCAAATATACTACCAATAAAAAACCAGGATCATTTCAAGATTAAAAAGTAAGCTCCAGCCCGCCTGCGTTATCAGCCGCAGGCGGGCTTTTTAGAAGTTGGCGGTGCCGGATCAGCTCACATTCACGTCGAAATGCACGACCGCCTTGCCAGGCTGGATGCCTTCACCCGCCATGAGTCCGCGCCCGGCGCGGTAATGCGCCAGCATCACCGGGATGTCCCGGGTACGGTAAGGGATCAAACCTTCCCGAGCCTCGGCTTCGAGGTCAAGCGTAACTCGTACGATGCCGTCCTGGTTGGGCGGCACGTCTCCAGGGCAGCGGCGCAGATCGGTAAGGTGAACGATGAACATCTTCTGCCGCACGACCGGTTCTGTAGGGATATCAAGGCGATGCAGAAAGTATGTTCCCAGCAGCCCGACAACCTGAAAACCGCCGATGTCATACTCCACGCCGATCTCCTGCAAGGTCTCCCGAATGGCGGTATCCAGCAAATCCCGGTCGCCCTGCGCCGGGTCAAAGCGGCCCATGGGCAGATTGAGAGTAAGAGCCTCCGCCGGCCGCTTATCCTTGCCGGCCTCGACCACGCCCACGATCCTGCCCTCATAAACGGGAACGGCGCCGGCTACGTTATCCTCGTCATGCAGGGCAATCAGAGGAACCAAGTCGGTCCTCTGTTTGAAGGTGAGCATGTCGGCCTCCTCTCGCGACAAGCTCAAAAGACGCCGAAGATGAAACACGGGCACCTGCACACCAACTTCGTCCATAGCGTCCTCCTCAACGCTGTGAATGCGCCAGCTTCGGTCGCATCCA
Organism: uncultured Candidatus Saccharibacteria bacterium; assembly: GCA_964609765.1. Classification (GTDB taxonomy): domain Bacteria; phylum Patescibacteriota; class Doudnabacteria; order UBA920; family 2-02-FULL-46-11; genus CAZSSD01. The sequence continues at coordinate 1,025 of CAZSSD010000005.1, forward strand.
ACAGTGGTTTGTTGATGGTGCAACGAGCTCTTTAATACTAGGCTAATATCACGGCATCATATTTTGCCAAAAACGAACAAGAGATTTCTCTTTTGAATAATTATTTTGTGCCAATCGCACAAAATTCAAAAATTAGAACTTAAACAAGTATAATGCTAAACTAGCGCTAAGAACCGATCTTTGGAAAATCCCCCGGAACTGGGCCTGGGCTTGCAGGAGGATATTATGCACGAGCAAAAACGTGTTCGCGCCCTGCTCTATATGGACGATGAGCAGGTCGGCGGGCCAGGCGAAGAGCTCCTGCGGGAGCTCGAGCAAGAACAAGCTAAAACAACGGGACAAACCGTAGAACTGTTTGCGGCCGCAAGGCCGGAAGAGGGGCTGGGCTACAGCATCTACCCCAACCTGTCGGCAGTCGTGATGGACCTGCGCTTCCCTAATTCGCGCCTGAATGGGAGGCAAGCCTGTAATGCCATCAGGACGCTGCGGCCGGGCATGCCGGTGATATTGCTCACTGCCGTGCCCATGAGCGAGGGCGAGGTCCACTCGCCCCTGGGCGAATACCACTTCGCCGAATACTTGACGGCACTCTTCTTTACAAACCCCGCGGATTTTCCGGGGCGCGTGGCGCAAGTACAGAAGTCCATGATGGCTGAAGCCTTCAGGGTGGCACTGCGTTTCTGCCTCCACGACAACCCCATGGCCAGGCTAATAGCCTTCAAGTTGCCGCCATGGATCCAGGTAGAATACGAGAAGAGATTCGAACGCACGTCCGGATTCCCGGAAGAAGCCCAAAAGGTGGAGGCCGCGCTCCCGGGCTCTGGGCGCGTGGTTATGGTCACCGGCCCGTCAGGAGTAGGGAAAACCACCCTGCAACGAGAGCTTGGCGCCGACTGCGCCCGACTTTTCCGCAATAGGGTCAAGCAGGGCCTCGTCACTCGCAACGCCGCCGAAGAACGGCTGCGGCAAACGATCGCCGGCATAAAAAATCCGGTGGTTAGAGCGATACGCGAGGAGGCTCTAAACCGCGTTGGGATGGAGCAGTCACTACTGCCCGTCATCCGCTCGGTTACAGACCGGCCCATGCGCGCCGAAGCTGGGGAACGACAGGGTGACCCGCACATCTTCCTACAGGCCCTGACCGCCGAGGAACGCGGGCAGGCGGCGCTTTTCTGGGTAATGATGGGAAATGGGTCACGGTACTGGCTCTGGACTGACGAAGTCCTGGCGGCCATTGCCTGGGCCAAGGCAGTCGGCGAAATCATGGATACGCTGCTGGAGCCGATCAGCTTCAGCCGCTCGCCGGCGCTGGAGGTTGTTTCACGGCATCTGCCCGGAAAAATCCTGGGCGTAGCCCTCACTCCCGAGATCAAGGAGGTAGAGGACCAGGAAGAAGACTTGCAGTTCCAGCGCGCGCTAAGAGGGGGCGTAGCGGCCCTCCCCATCAACAGTGAGATGCGGGAACTAGAGCTGGCGATCGATACCCGCATGCTGCCGCACCAGGTTGGGCCCGGTCAGCCCATAAGCATGGTAATCGAAAATCCCTGGTGTAATGATGTTCACTCGGCTGGCCGCAAGATGGCAGAGGCCTTCTGGCGGCACACCGGAAACACGCGGATGCTCGATCTTGATCCCTAGGAAGAAGCTGCGGCGCTGACGATGGCGCCGCGATGGGCCGATGTTGGTCCATGCTCTTCTTGGGGATTTGTTGTTTTAGTTGACGCTAAAAATTTTCTGGGCTATATATGAGTAAAGCTTATGAAATTACTTGAATGCATATACTGCGGCAGCAGTGAATCTATTGCCGAAGTTATCAACCATAACAACCGGGTAATATACAAATGCAATATATGCGGCCGAACCTCTCCTCAAGCCGTTTCCCTGGATAGCCGAATTAAAATAGGCGTCACGCGGCCGGGCGAAATATATCACTTTTCCGTAGGCATGGTAGTGCTGAATGAAAAAAAGGAAATTCTGCTCGCCAAAAGGAGATTTTACGATTATACTTGGTCAATACTTTTTGGACACGTGCATAACGGCGAAGGTTTTAAACAAGCCGCGCAAAGAGAGCTTATTGAAGAAACGGGTATTTATACGGATAAATTTAAATTCCTTTTTAAAAAAAAGTTTAACACAGACTGCCGCACAGGGGTTGTTAAACACGAGAGCGCGATATTCTCAGTTAAAATAAAAAGTAATACCTTTATCTTGTCTGACAGTGAAGCCCACGTTATAGACTGGGTATTTCTGGGCCAGCTAGACTCACAAAAGTACAAACCCCTGGGCCAAAGCACGAAAACAATTCTTAAAAAAATAGGCTTAATCTAATAGATGCCGAAACGAAAACTCCCTCAACCAGATATTGCGCCCGCCATACTGCCTGAAATCATCGGCAATTTTTATCGCGGCATGGTGATGGCTGACGGCAAAGGTAAAATTATCTACCGCAACCGAACGGCTAAAAAAATATTGAACATTCATCCCGCCGAGCAGCGGCGCGAGCTGCAAGAATTAATCAAAGCAACACTGCGCTATAAAAACGAACTGGTGGCGGATGTCCCCTCCGGAGACTACGTATACCGATTCCACAGCCAATATATTTTGGAAAAAAATAAACCCTGGATAGCAGTCACCATTAAAGACGTTACCGAAGAGTGGCGCACTGAAAAACAACAGGATGTGCTGGAGCATACCGCCAATTTTGCCGTCGGCCATTTGCCGCTGCGCGAATGGCTGAAATCGCTTTTGGGTAAAATTTTGGTGGCTAACAAGCTTAAAAATACTGCCGTCATAATTGGGAATAACGACAACATTGAGTTTTGGATTGCCTCGGATAGCGCGGCCCAAGTCCAAAAAATAGAAAAGGATAAAGAAATTTTAAATCTGTATTTAAAAAAGAAAACACCCGTATCGATTCCGGATATTTCTAAACAAAAAAAATATAAGGATATCTTGGGCGAAGAACCCGGTTCAGTGCTTTGCCTGCCCATGCAAATAGAAAATAAGGTGGTCGGCGCCTTGATTATTAAAGATAAACCCAGGAAATTATTTCGCGAACAAGACAGACTTTTCTTTACAATCTTGGCCAGCCGGTTGGGTTTAATCATAGAACACTCCTTGTTATTGGAAAGATTGGAGAGAGAGCACGCCAAATTGCTGGCGGTTATTACCAACACCAACCAGGGCAAGGTTTTAATCGGAAGCCTCGGTCAAATTTTAATTACTAATCCCGCTTTTGCCGAACTTTTACAGACCAAAATCGAAAATCTTAAAGACAAAAAAATCATCAAGGTCCTACCGGAACTGAAAGAGATTTTAGAAACGGAGCAAACGCCCCTGTATCATGTCCTGCGGCTAGAAAGCCTGCCCGGAAAACCCTGGGTAGGTATTTATGTTTCCAGGATTAATAGAGGCGGCATCATTAATATAGTTCTAACTATCAGAGACATCACCGCCGAAAAACATTTGGAGCAACTCAAAAACGACTTTATCTCCACGGCCACTCACGAACTGCGCACGCCGCTGACGGCTATCCTGGGCTATCTTTCCATGCTCGAGAACCGCGGCGGGCTCGATGAAAAACAATCCCTTTATATCCAAAGGGTCCAAAAAGCCTCAAACAATCTCTTTGAATTAGTCGAAGATTTGCTGGCCGTGCTGCGGATCGAACAAGAAAAAATGGGGCTTAAGCCTCGGCGGCTTAAATTGCTGTCCTTAGTTAAAGAAGTGGTGCATGGATTGGAACCAAAGATTATCAAGAAAAAAATTAAGGTTAGTTTACCGAGCAAAGATCATTCGATTTACACAGACACTAACGCCCTGCAAAGAGTGCTGGTCAACCTAATTGATAACGCTATTAAATATTCAAGACCGCGAGCGAAAATCAGCATTACTTTTAAAAAGGATACATCGCAAAAATATATTAAGGTGGGTATTACTGACACTGGCGTTGGCATTCCTAAAAAAGAGCAGGAAAAAATATTTGAAAAATTCCATCGGGTGCCCAACGAATTTTCGGTGGAAGCCGGCGGTACGGGCCTGGGCCTGTATATAAGCAGGCAACTGGCCGAACAATGGGGCGGCGAAATTAAATTAGCCAGATCCGGTGCTCGCGGCAGCACTTTCCAATTAACAATACCGGCCTCTAAAAGGTATTTTGTGCACCGCGACCAAAGAAAGGCCCTTTAAAGAAGAGTCTTTTAGTCTACTTGCCTAAAAAAGCGTCTTGTGTTCTATTTGACGCTTTTTTGTATCACGAATACAATAAAAGTATAGTTTTTAGTACAAACTACCAATAATCCTTTTGTTTATGGGCAACAAACATAACTCACGCATCTTGCTAATTGAAGACGACGAAATGCTTTCGGCTATGTACAAAGAGCGGCTGGAAGAAGAAGGCTACAACGTGGCCATAGCCGCGGATGGCGAAGAAGCCTTGGAAAAATCAGGCTTAAAACCCGATCTGGTTCTTTTAGATATCATGTTGCCCAAAATGAACGGTTTTGAAGTTCTGAAAAAACTTAAGGAATCGCCGGCCACCCGCCACATTCCCGTAATTATTCTTACTAATCTGGGCAGTAAGAATGCCAATGAAGACCGCAACCTCGCGCTTGCCCTGGGTGCCACCGATTATCTGGTTAAGAGTTTTCACCTGCCCAATGAGGTGGTTGATAAAATTAAAGTCATCCTGTACCGCCAACATGCCTAGTCCATCACAAGCCAACATATTAGCGACCAACCATCAAACCGGCACCCGCAGTGACTACAATGCCGAGTTGACGGCCGTGGGCGAAGGTATTGTCGGCAGACTTTCTCCGATACTCGAACATAAAATTGGCGTAACCAATCTTTCGGGCAGTATCATTGCTGATTCCGATCTTTCTAATTTTGACAAATTTGTACCGTCGAGCATAGCCGCCATCCAAAAAGGCGCCCCGACATCACTGCCGGCAAATGAAATAGATGAAATGGCGGGCTGGGCAGTACCCCTCAAGCACCAAGAGAAATTATTTGGCACTTTAATAATCCGCAACGATCCTGCCCCATCCGATGATGTGATACCCTTAGCCAAATCGTTGGCCGAGCTGCTTATGTATCAAATGCTGATTATGGACAAGATCGCTCAACAGAACCGGGTACTGGACAAATTTTTCTACGATCTTTTCCAAAACGCATCAGTCGATCAAGAAAAATTGCTCCGTGACAGCCTTTTCTTTAACAGTCAATTCTTTCAGATCGATTTTCATCAACCGCGTATCGCCGCTTCAATCCTCCTTGAAAATTTTTGGAAGGATGTTTTAAAAGGCCAGCCCATATTACCTCCCGACGAACACAAATTAACCGCCATTAAGGACCAAATCAAAGACGCGGCCAAAGAAATCTTGGCTATCGATGATGCCATTGTCGCTTATTTAGGTATTGATGAGTTCGCCCTGCTGCTCCCCCGCCGCGCTTCGGCGGAAAAAGAAACCAAAAAGAAAAGTAACGGTCGCAAAACAGCCGAGAATTCCGGGGTCTATACCATGGACCAGTTACAAAAACTAGCCGAGAAACTGGAAACCGCTTTAGCCAGACCGGCATATGTTGGTCTTGGCCAATTCCGTCCTGAAATCACCGGATTGGTAGAAAGTTATAAGGGTGCCCGCAAGGCAGCCGCGCTTGGCCGCCGCCTGCAGCCCAAGGCTAAAGTCTATGCTTACAATGAATGGCTACTGCCGATTATACTCGAGCAGGCAGACGAAAATCTGCAAAAACAATTTGTGGAAAATGAATTGGGCGAGCTTATCGGTCATCCCGACTTGATGGAAACCCTTTCCAGCCATTTTGACAGCAATTTGAATCTTAAAAAAACCGCCTACGAACTAGGCATTCATAAAAATACGCTTTATTATCGCCTGGCTAAAATTAAAAAAATTCTGGAGCGCGATCCGCAAGAGTTCGGCCAAGCGGTCAGGCTCAAGGCCGCCCTTTATCTCTGGCAAATCCTGGAAAAAGAAAACGCGGCCTAGTCGTTACGCATGAAAATCATACTGCCTTTAAACCAAAACGGAATGGCTTTAAACCAGGGCAGGATTGATAAAAAGTAACGCAAATCAGCCAGGCGGCGTAAAACATAAGGCCAAAAACCAACAAAGACATGGCCATTCCAGATCAAGGCAGCATACTTTCCAGACAAGGGCACAATTAACTTTAAACTCTTTTGGGGCCGGTAAAAAGGCACTTCGTTGCGCCCAAATTGGCTGACAATGGCAAGGGCCACGTGCTTAGCCTGATGGATGGCCACTTGGGCTGTTTGTGGTTCCGGCCGATTCGTGCCCGGATCAAGCCAACAAGCAGCGTCGCCGGCTACATAAACTTCCGGATAAGTCTCAAGACTTAGGCGGCTGCCGACCATGATGCGGTTTTTGGCATCTACTGGCACATTTTTTGTGAAAGACATGCCGCAAGCCCTCACGCCACCGGTCCAAATTACGGTCCGGCTGGGTATAAAATCTTGATTGTTGACAACAATGCCGTTTCCCCGCGCTTCAGTGATGCGCGCGCCGGTTAAAATTTTAATACCTAAATTCTGCAGGCGCTGGCCGACCATTTTAGAAACATCACTGCCTAAGCCCGGCAAAATCTGCTCCGCACCTTCGATAATTTGAATTGAAATAGGCGGCTTTCTGATTCTTGATTTTTTAAACATATGCCGCAAAAAACCCACCAACTCGGCGGCCAATTCTACGCCGGTAAAACCGCCGCCGCCAATCACAAAATCTAAGCATTCCGGGTTTTGCGTTTGTTCATAGTCAGTCACCATTTTAACCAAATGGTTTCTGACTTTAATGGCATCCTCAAAAGACTTCAGGGTCAGAGCGTGATTTTCCAAACCGGGTATCTGGCAGTAATCAGTATGGCTGCCGACAGAAATTACCAAAGCATCGTAGACTAGATCGCCATCGTCAGTTTGGACCACTCGTCGGTCTAAATTGATATTGTTAAGCCAGGACTGCTTAAAAACTATATTTCTATACGGCCCGACAATATCTTGGATAGGGAAAACCACTGTGCCCTTAAGCCGCAAGGCATTGGCCCCCGCCTTGAGGGCCGTGGCCGCCTCATACAGATCGGGATGGTAAGTGTGATAGGGCTTATGATCAACCAAAATAACCCGAAAATTATCACCGGCCTTAGCAATATCGAGCGCGGCCCTAACTCCGGCAAACCCCGCCCCCAGCACGACTACCTGTTTGGCATTTTGATTTTTGATTTTTGATATTTGCATTTGTCTTTTATATTATATCACCCTTGTTGATTTTTTTGATTTCACCTGTTTTTAATTTCAAACTATCTAATTTCAGTTTAGCAATCCTGGCTCTTGTTAACTTTAAAAGTTTATAGCCTACGGCTTCAAACATGCGCCGCACTTGCCGCTTTTGCCCTTCGTGTATAATGATCATTGCTTTTTTATTGCTCAAAATTTTAACTTTAGCCGGCGCGGTCAGCGCCTCGCCAATATCAACTCCTTTTTCTAAGGTCTGCTTATCTTTTTCTAAAAGATTCTTGTTCAAAACCGCTTCGTACTCTTTGGCATGTTCAAAACTTGGGTGAGTCAGTTTTTGGGTTAATTCGCCGTCGTTGGTAAAAATTAAAAGGCCTTCGCTCTCAAAATCGAGCCGGCCCACCGCCCAAACTTTCTTACGCAAGTCTTTGGGCAATAAATCGTAAACAGTTTTACGGCCAAACTGTCCCTCGCGGCTGGTTATTAATCCCGCCGGCTTATACATAGCCAGATATAAAAAATCATTTAAGGCCACCACCCTCCGTCCGCCAACTATAACTTTGTCGACAACTGGGTCAACTTTGTCGCCAAGTTTAGCTACTCGTCCGTTGATTTGAACTTTGCCGGCAATAATTAAATCTTCGGCCTCGCGCCGGGAAGCAATACCGGCCCGGGATAAAAATTTTTGCAAGCGTTCTTCGGACATTTTTTAGTTTTTTGCGCCTAATCGAAAAGTTTTTTGCGCCAGAAAAAAGAAAATCACAAGCCAGACTAGCATGCCTAAAATATTTCTGCTCAAATCGGCAAGCCCGGCGCCCTCCAAAATAACCAGGCGCAGTGAATCGGCTAAAAACTGAATAGGTAAAAGTTTTGCAACCGGCTCCAGCCAATCGGGCAGGGACTCAATGGGGAAAAAGACATCGCCAAAGAAAAGCATGGGGAAAATAATCATATTGGCGATGGCCGGCACGGTTTCCACGGTTTTGGCAATACCGGCAATCATAAAACCAAGCGCCAAAAAAACTAAAGAGCCGAGCAAGCTAATGATGGCAAAATTTAAGTAACTGCCCCGCATGGTAAAAGAAAGAGCGAGAATGGCGGTCGCCAACAGCAAAAATATCTGCAGAACGGAGATGGTAAGACGGGCCAGTATTTCACCGCCCAAATAATCGGCCGGGCGCAGCGGCGTGGTGGTCAGCTTTTTTAAAATTCCTCTTTCCTTATAACGGGCAATGATAAAAGCTACTGAAAAAACACCCAGTTGCAGGGTCGTCAAAGCCATTAGGCCGGGGATAAAAAAGTCGCGGTAGCGCATACCACTCGCGAGTTTGTAATCGCCCAAAACCAAACCAAAAAGCAAGATAATGACTACGGGCAAAACTAAGCTAAAATAAAGCACCTGTTTATCACGCGTAAACATTTTAAAGCTCGCACTTGTTATAGCCCAAACCGTCCGAGTCATAATTTTTTCCATACTTGTTACGCGTTACGCGATTACTCGCGTAGTTTATGTCCGGTTAAATGAATAAAAACGTCCTCCAAATTCGGCCGGCGCAAACCCAAATTATACAAACCCAGTTTAGCATCGTAACTGTCTTGCAAGAGCCGAAAAAGCGTGGCTTCCGGGTCTTTAGTGGTAAGGGAATAGGTGCCGTTTTCTTTTTTAGCCGCGCCCGTGACGCCATAAAGCCTTTCCAAATCTGACTGGGCAATGAATTTTTTACTTGAAAAAGTGATGTAGTTTTTAACAGGAATGGTCTGGATTAATTCAGCCGGCGCGCCGATGTCAACAATTTTGCCATGGTCCATAATGGCCACGCGGTCGCAAAGATATTCGGCTTCTTCCATATAATGTGTGGTCAGAACAATCGTGATGCCGCTCTTGCGTATTTCGCGAATTAACTCCCAGGCATATCGGCGCGCCTGCGGATCAAGGCCGGTGGTGGGTTCGTCTAAAAATAATACTTGCGGCTGGTTGACCAAAGCGGCGGCAATGGAAAAACGCCGCTGCTGGCCGCCGCTTAAAGTTTTGTGCTGCGCGTGGGCCTTTTCGAGTAAATCAACTTTTTTAAGTAAATCATAGGCCGCCACTTCTTTTTGATAGATTTTGCCAAAAAGCTCCAAAAGTTCTTTTAAAGTTAGGCTGTCAAAAAAGCTTTCGGACTGAAGCTGCACGCCAATAATTTCTTTAACCATTTGCGGCTGCCTTAAAACATCAAAGCCGGCAATATTCACCTCGCCCAAATCGGCGGATTTTAAACCCTCCAGTATTTCCAAAGTGGTGGTTTTGCCGGCGCCATTGGGGCCTAAAATACCGAAAATCTCGCCTTTTTGCACGAAAAAACTTACCCCCTGCACGGCCTTAACTTGACCGTAATTCTTGTATAAATTGGTCACTTCTATAATAGACATGTCCACTCATTCTAACCAATTTGGGCAAATAAAAAAAGCCCCTTTAAACAGACTAATTGATACTCAAAACCCTTTTAACTTGCTTAATATGATGTTTAAAGTGTGGCTCGCCCGCCTTCGTCAAAAAGCCAGCTCATATGCGACTTCTACCTAATTTTATCCTCGCCCACCCTGTCAATTTCCTTGGCAACTACCGCCTGCCATTTTTCTAATTCCAGTAGAAGCTCTTCGGGTGTAAAATTTTTAAATTCTTCGTAAATTTTTCTCTTGAAATCATTATAATCATCGGTGATTGTAAACCACGGCTCTATATCCGTTCCCCACATTTTTTTAAATTCCAAGGCCACCTCTCGCTCCCAGCCAACCAAATGCGCCAAAACATCTTTGACAGTCCAAAGATCGGTCACGCGCTTATCTCAGTCTTCAGGTTTTAAGTTTCTGAAAAACGCCACTATATCCATGCTTCAAGCATAACAAAAACCGCTCTTTCTGGCGATTTTATTATCCGGGTTAAGTATGTAATAATTATAATAAGCATGTTTAAGGAAATCGGATTCCCCACTTGGGAAAAAGCGAAAAGACGCTTAGACCGAGGCCTGCGCTGGACCGTGTTGGGCGCTGCTCTTTTGGTGTCCGGCTGCGAAGCGACTCCGCGATCGAGCCAATCTAAAGCCGCGGAAAACAGCGCCGAGCAGCTAGATAGAAGAACTGAAACTAAAACTCTAAGTGAATTTGATTTTGAGAATTCTTTCCCAGTTGATCAGGCTGAAATGAATTCAAACGCAATCGAGAGAATTACTGAAGAAATTGAAGACTTCCTTGATGAACATAATTCTCCCCAAAAATTTCAGGACCTTTTAGAAAGTCGAGTGACCATAGAAGTTTCCAGTGATGAGCGGCCAACGGAAAATTGGAAAAAGGGCAACGAAGGTTTAAGCGAAGCCAGACTCATAATCCTAGACTCGCTTTTACGAGAAATCGTAGCGAGTTACCAATTTTCTAAAGATTTAAAACCAGAAGCCGTAAAAAATTTCCAAAATAAAACCTTTACCAAGCGCATGCCAGCTGGTACCTGGGGCGCCGGTTTTACACCTTTAACGCAAATTATCAATCCCGAAACCGGAGAAAAATTTGCAGAAGAAGAATTAGAAAATCTTCCGCCAGAGGAAAAAACAAAACTATATGACCGCGCCCGATATGCCCTAATTATTTTTGAATTGCCGGGTATAGCGGAAAAAGAAAAACAGTACGAGGATTTAATTGAAATAATGGCGGGCTATAATAATATCACGCTGCTGCTTGATCGCAGCGAATCGATGCGTGACGACTACGGGCGCTTAAGCAAGAAATTTGCCGAGGCGTATGCCAAGCTCTCCGGAGACTTCACCGCAGATACTACATTCATTGTCCCCTTTGAGGAGCGCGCCGACCTGCAGGATTATCGCAGCATTCCCGCCGCCGAAGTTCAGAAATATTTGGAATCTTTGCGGCTTTTGGGAGGCAATGAATTATTATTTACCTCTCTACAACAGATAGTGGAAAGAAAAATCAAAGAAAGCTCCTCCCCTAAAACACCGCGCGCTGTGCTAATAATCACAGACGAAGGCATTCAAGATTTTTCAGCCGCTGGGCTTAAAAATTTAATCGAGAGCCACGAACAGCACAAAATTGATATGTATTTTGCGCTGGTGGCAGACAATGGCTTGATTACCTTTGCCGACCAAAATGGCCTGCAATACGAACTTAATCAGTTTTTATCAAAACTGGCCGACAGCAATTTCTATCCCCCCGGTCTGGATGAAGAAAAGAAACAAGACTGGTTGGCTGACCAAGTAACCCAAGTACAAGTCAACAGTCAAGGCGATCTAGTGTTTAAGTTCAACCGGAGCCTGTTAAGAGAAAATGCATACCTGCATTACCAACAACGATTAGCAGAAATACAAGAGGCATATTACGCCGATAAGGCCAAAATCGAGGCACAGTATTACGAAGAAGTTGCAAAAATAGAAGCGCTGGCATATGAAGGTAAAATAACTCGTGCCCAAGAAAAAGATGAAAGACGGCGTCTACATCAAAAAGGTCGGGCTGACGAACGAGCATTATATCAAGAACGCCAAAGAAAAGAAAAGGATTTGTTTGCAGCCTTGCAAGCCAAACGTAAACTGTTAGATGAAGTAAGCCGTTAGTAGTATATTATATAAAGCGAAGCTCCACGGGTTAGTTTAGAAAAAAGTGTCAGTAACCATTTCTTACTGCTTGCTTTTCCATAAGCGCCGGCCTATGGCGTTTATACAAAAAGATGCATATGCATTAAAAAGTATAATCAATATGGGTCCGGCTAGTCCGATTTGGATTTTGTCCGCTAATTTCAGCAAGAGACAGGCCTAAAAGGTTCCGGACACCTTTTATTCAACTTGAATAACAGTACTTGAATTGGCGAGAGCAATGTGTACTTCGCTGGCGTCGGCATCATAAGCGTTATTAACTAGTTCACGCAAAAAACTGGTCTTTTCGGCATACAATTTTTCACCAATAGTAATCAGATGGCTTTTATCTATGGTCACCGGAATCGAACGCGTTTCGATTTTTTGGGAATTGCCAATTTCTTTCATTAAGGCTTATTGTATGGCAAATCAATTTTCCGGGCAATGAGACTATCATTGACCATCATCGCGGTCATGTTTACAATTCAGTTATAAAAACAATGAACCAAAAGCAGACTTTAGCAATTCTTAAATCCGGCGCTAATGTTTTTTTGACCGGCGAACCGGGTTCCGGCAAAACTCATACTGTTAATGTATATATTGGCTATTTGCGTCAGCATGGTATTGAACCGGCTGTTACCGCCTCAACCGGCATTGCCGCCACTCATCTGCACGGACAAACTATCCATTCCTGGGCCGGACTGGGTGTGCGCGAAAATCTAACCAAGCAAGATTTGGTCCGTCTAGCCGGTAATGAGCGACTCGAAAAAAGATTAAAGCGAACAAACGTTTTGATTGTCGATGAAATATCAATGCTGGCCGCTCGCCAGCTTGATATGGTCGACACTGTTTGCCGGCACATTAAAAAATCAAACGATGCTTTCGGCGGTTTGCAAATTATCCTGGTTGGCGATTTTTTTCAGCTTCCTCCGATTAATCGGCCGGGGAACATGGCCCAATTTGCTTTTCAATCTCAAGCCTGGCAGACGGCCCAGCTTGTTGTTTGCTATCTAAACGAACAGCACCGCCAAAACGATGCGCGATTTTTGGATCTTTTAACGGCCATCCGCCGCCGGCAATTAACTGACAAGCATTACCAAAGCTTAAACGATCGGCAAATTTCAAACCATAACAGCAATATTGATTTGCCGCGGCTCTATGCTCATAATGTTGATGTTGACCGCCTGAATCAAGAAAAATTAAGCAAGCTTTCCGGCAAACCTCGGACTTTTTCCATGACCGCCGGCGGCCCGGCCGTTTTGGTCGAGGCGCTTAAACGCGGCTGCTTATCCCCGGAAAATTTAGAGCTTAAAGTGGGCGCGGCCGTAATGTTTACCAAAAACAATCCCGCCAACCGGTTTGTTAACGGCACGCTCGGCCAGATTGTTGGTTTTGAAAACGCTGATCAATCTCCGATTGTTAAAACTCGAGACAATAAAAAGATTGTGGCCAAACCCATGGAATGGACAATCGAGGAACACGGCCGCGCGCGGGCGAGAATTGCTCAAGTGCCCCTGCGCTTGGCTTGGGCTATAACAATCCATAAAAGCCAAGGCATGAGCATGGACGCGGCAGTGATGGATTTATCCAGCGTCTTTGAATTCGGGCAGGGCTATGTGGCGCTGTCGCGCCTGCGTTCTTTTGAGGGTCTGCACCTGCTGGGTTGGAACGAACGCGCCTTAGAAATACATCCGGAAATTTTTGAATACGATTTGGCTTTTCAACAGGCCTCAATCGCCGCTTTGGAACAATTCAGCCAGATTTCCAGTGAACAATTGGCAGAACTGTGCGGCGATTTCATTGTACGGGCCGGCGGCAGTCTTAAGCCGACGGGGGAGAAAAAATCGACTAAGCCTGATACTTACGAAACTACCCTCCAGCTGATAAAACAAAAGTTATCAATCGCCGAAATTTCCCGCCACAGGGAAATGGCTGTCTCCACAATCGTTAGCCATCTGGAGGAATTGCGCTCTCGCCGAAAGCTAAGCCATCTTGACCTGGCGTATCTGGTTATTGAAAACGAACAATTCACCCGCCTATTTCCGGAAATCAGTTCGGCCTTTGTGGCTTTGGGCCGGGAAAAACTAAAACCTGTCTACGAGCATTTTTCCGGCAAGCATAACTACGACACCCTCCGCCTGGCGCGATTGTTGCTGAAATAAATATATAATTGATTTTAGGTCTATCGCGCTGATAATAAAAATCCGCTGTTTAAAGCGGAAATTTTCGCGGCGCGCCTGGTTGCCAGCCATTGACTGCCTGTCCTGCCTGCGGGCAGGGGTTCTCCCCAAGCGGCCGGCGTTATCTTAGCTTCACCGAAGACCAATCTATTCCCTTATTCGTCCGAATAAGGGGTAATCTTTAATTTAATGATTCCAGCCGCTTTTTAAATTCTTGTGCCGGACCATAATCCGGCTCTATCCGCAAAGCCTTTGCTAATAATTTTTGGCTGGTTGGCAAATCTTCGTCTAAAAATGTCAGCTGAGCAAAGTTTAAATAAAAGCGATGTGCCTCCGGCGCCAAGCGGTGGTACGGCTCTTGTTTTTCTAATAATATTCTTAGCTGCTTGACGCGCCGTCTGGAGCGCAAACGCGGATTGCCCTGCATCTGCGCCAGATCATTAATGGCTTCATAATAATAATCTTCGATTTCGGCCATCCTCATGCCAGTGCCTTCGGCCGTATTTTCCGCAAACAGCTTGGCGCCCACACTATTTAGCAGGTCTTCGGGGTAACCGTTTTGTTTTCGTTCAGCGATAATAATTTGTTTGAGTGTAAGCGGCTGACCTTGGCCGAACTCGGTGATAAAAATTTTTTGGTTGAAATAATCATTTTGAAATTTTTCAAATTCCGCTTCTATATTCAGATCATCTGACAGCTCTTTTTGATCGAGAACAGATTCAAACTTGTCAAATAAACCTTCGGTAAAGCGTCTTTCAAATTTACCGGGCGGGTACCTCTGCATGTGCTCCAAGGGCGAAAGACCGCCTAAATCGCGATGAGGTAAACAGTTCTTCCAATGGGTAATGGCGGGAATAAAAAGTTTAGACGCTCTGTCATCCTCGGCCGCCATTATGCGGCGTAAAATTCCTAAAATCATCAAAGATTCAAAGGCTGTTTCCACACTTTCAAGCTCTTGATGTATTTCATCAAGAGAGACTTCATCTATTAAATGAAGACGAGCTAAAACTTTTAAAACATCCTCTTTGGCGTGATTAAGAACCTCAAAATTAGAGAGCATAAATTAAACCCATCTATTCTCTAATTCGGACGAATTAGAGAATAGTAATTATTTTATTCGCAGCTATCGGCAGCTTACCGGCTAAACGATAATAAACCTGCAAACGCACTTGTTCTTTTTCTAAAATGTCGGTATTAAAAAGCAATCCCAAATGGCGCGAGGTCGCTTTAAAAGATAAATTGATGGCCTCGGCGATTTCGCCTACTGATGCGCTTTTGTGCATTTTTAAAAACTTTAAAATAGCCAGCCGCCGGCGATTAGCCAAGGATTTTAATATTTTTTCTGTTTCCTTCATCGTTTTTTCACTAAAACCATTATACACCCGGCGATTTAAGCGGCCAACTCCGAATAATCCTATTTATCCCTTCTTCGTCTCTATTCCCTTATTCGGCCGAATAAGGGAATAGGTTTTAGGACGTTTTTTCGGTGTTTACAAAATTCAACTTGGTGCAGACGCTGGTTAGACCACCTAAGAGGCAAGGCCGCCAAGGCGTTTAACCATGAACTTTAAACGCGAAACGCATCGCTTAGTATCAAAAACAATCTCTTCCTCCGGAAAACGCATAACAGTCCAGCCTAGCCGGCGCAAATTGGTATCCTTAGCCCGGTCTTTGGCGCGATGAGCCGGACCCTGGTGCGCTTTTTTATTGTCGCATTCAATAGCAATACCGCCTTGCTTGCAAAATACCGCAAAATCAAGCCGATACCGGCGCCCTCTGGCCGCGGTATAGTGCTGAGCGACTGCCGGGATCCCGGCTTGGCGCAAAGTTTTGGCCATAATCTCTTCGGTGGGCGCGATGTTATAAAGCTCCAGAATATTTTTTGAGGCGAGCAGTCTGGCCAAGGTTGTGAAGCCAAAGATGACGCGCCGCGGGGGCTTATTTTTAATCAGCCGCGGCAATTCTTTGATGACGCCGGTATAAATTTGGGTGTAAGGCAGACCGGCGTTAGGGTGCCGCGGCTCACCTGGCAAAAGGCGCCGTCGTTTGACAATCTTGTATTCCAAAACAGGTGCGTAGTAGCGAATGCAGTTGCCGTCTTGCCCGAAAATCTTTGGCTGATAAAAGGCCAAGTATTGAAACCGCCGAATAGGCGTATATTTTTCCGGAATTCTATACCAGTGTTTTTTGAGAAGGATGTTTAAGTCGCGCTTATTTTTAAGTACGCCGATGAGGATAATATTTTTGCCTGTCTTAATTTTTGCGCGCCGGGTCATACAAGCTATGGTTTTATTCGCCTTTTGCCACTCGGCAAGAAAAGTGCCGTCGCCGAGTGGGGCCAATGAAGAATATTTTCCTCAAGTTCATTTATCTGGTTAATAACAATAGGGGTGTCTCTGACTGTCCTGGTAACAATGAATAAATCGACGTCACTGATTTCCGGATGCGTGATGCCATAGCCCGAACCGAATTCGTAAATAGCAATAATGTGCCCGGTGATATCCGGCCACGTTAACTTTTTTAAAAAATTATTGAATTGAATTTCTGACATGCGACCGTTCATGGCAATTATGTTTAGCATAACAAAAACCGCCTTTTCTGGCGATTTTAACACCTTAACAAATTTATTGCTTGAACCCTCCCAAATACACTAAAGCCTTTACGTATTTAGGAGGATTGGGTCCCGCGATCGCGGCGCGGGACCCCTCCCCAGGCTATGACGCTGGGTGCTCTACCGTACGTTGCCACCGAGGCGGCTTCTGGCCCTTGGTCTCGAATGTCCCTTCGCGCGTTCGCGTGCTGTAGGAACCCTTGAAAGGACCGCGCAGCTGGGCCGGACCACAGCTGACACTGCCTCCTATCAACCAGGAGTCGCCGGAACCGTCTTCCCAGTCGCAATGATCCAGGAAGGGTTTGGCGACGACAGTTCCACCTTCTGGAAGCTCGAGAGTAAACTCGAAGGGGTTGAGGAGCTGCAGGCGGAGAACGAAATACCTTGTCACGAGGTCAACCTTCGCCGGGCCGTTGGTGATACGGTAGGTGGCCATACCGACCTCCCTGTGATTTTAGCGCCCCCATTTTCAAGGCAGGGAGCAGCCCCTTATCCGCCTAAGCGGACGACCTAGCCATACCGACCAGGAATTGCCTCCCGTTAATGCATAAAAGTTACGCACTAGCGGGAGGCCCGGCCTGCCGGAGAGAACAAATTAAAATACCACCTTTCGGTATGGTGGTCAATCTATGCGCTAAGTGGAACCGAATAGTGGCGGATTTAAGGGGACAGGCTTGTCTCGATAATGAAATTGATAGGCTATGGCCTGGAAATTAACTTAGTTTTTTAGCAATTACTAAATACTTCCGATCGGTAAACATTAACTTACCATTTTCTACAATTCTTTGCTTTAATCGTTGCAACACAGGCCGATATGCATCGACACTAAAATTATCGACTGTCCATGGTACAGCTTTTAACATAAATACTAAAGCGCCCACATCTTTAAATGTTATTTTTCCTTCCCAAGATTCTAAGCGTTCAATCCTCATTCCGCAACCTTGCAATTCTTTCGATACTACATCGGGCAAACGATCGGGCCATTTGGTGGGAGTATTAAATTCTTTTCGCAAGTCTTCCCAATTATTTGCAGCCACTTGTTGAGTAATAAAATATCCACCTGGTTTTAAAACTCTGGCTATTTCCGAAGAGCGAAATCCACCATGGCGGTTAAGAATTAAATCAAAATAGTTATCTTGAAAATTCAAGATGCCACTTTCTTTCATTTCTAAAACTTTTACGCCCAGAGACTCTAGTCTCTTTTTAGCAATTAGGTAATTAGAGGTCTGGCCTTCAAGGGCTATGGTTTGCTTAGGAAAAGGAGCAAGTTCGGCAAATCTTTCTCCGCCGCCCGTAGCCATTTCTAAGACAACATCAGCCCTTTTAAGAGCTTCTTTCGCTACTGCCTTATAATTCCAGGGCGGTGATTCATGTTCCACTCTATCACCGAGATACGAAAAATCCCAACCCTCAAAAGGAGCTTTTTCATCCTTCAACCATTGTTCGTAATCATCGGCCATGAAATAAGAATAACAAAAAATCGCCGCAACGACGATTTTAATTCGATAATTCCTTGGTGCGCTTTATTATAGCCAATTGGAACCCCATAATTCAAGACCTTCAAGAATGGGCGGTTTTGGGCCGAGATTTTGAGCAAGCAGGACCTCTTAGTGGGGAGGGAACTGTTCGGCTCGGATTCGTATAGCCGTAACCGCCAGCGCTAAGCTCGCGAAGGCCCAGAACGAATGACCGGTCGCGTAAAGATAACCTGATCCCCACACCAAACTAAATGCTACCCATGAAATTACCTTATGCATTCTCATATGTCTGTTTGATTGATTCATTCTGTTTTAATTATTTCATTTGTTACCAGACGGCGAACGCAATTAGAACGTGGTTTATACAGAATTCTCCAGCGGTTTAATTCTTTGGTCAAGTTTTTTAACTATAGGCCGCCCCGTCTCTACCACCCTATTATTTTGAGATCCCCATTCTTCACGGGTCATTCCCTTAAAGGGTCCATGAATTGCTTTATTCCTCTCTTTCCAAAAACCTTCGATTTCTTTGCATTCCTGCTTGCTTAGAACTCCATTTGTTTCCAATATATTGAGAGATTGCCTAAATTCCTGATGTTGTTTTGGCTCATATTTAACGCCATGCTTTTTCAGAAATAATTTTGCTAGAAGTAAAATCTGCGCTTCTACGAAAGCAGACACTACTGATGCGCCCCTAACAGACAGTGCTTTCCGGCTAAAGATGTAATTATACTCTTCTTTATAAATGAGATTACCCATTGTTTATCTGGCCTATTGAGAGTTCCCTGCCTGTGGCAAGTTTAGTATCTCGGTCTTAATCATCTCGTTTGTTACCCTTACATCTTGAGTTGTTATTATCTGCCATGCTCCTACGGCAATTGAAATGAGAATTGCGGCTATTGCTGTCCAAGTAGCGATCTTACTCGATCTCCGGGCTTCCCTAAGTTCGATGTAGTCAATCGCTGTCGATAAGCCACTACTAGTCAGGGCATAGAAATCTTTTCCGTCCTTTGACATAAGGTGCCCAATTAGGGGCGGGTTACCTGTGTAAAATGTGCGTGTAACCCACTGGCCGAGTTCACCTTGTATATTAAATGCTTTACTAAGTTCTGGCTGAGTAAACCCTTGGGTTTGTTTTTTATAAGCCCAGAGAAGTATTTCTGTATATAGATGCTTACTCATTTTTCTCGGCATCTTTTAATTCCTGCGCCTCTTTTTGCATTAATTCCGCAACAGTTCTGATATTGCCAGTTAAGATTGTGGCCTTGTCAGGGACTTTGCCCATGCCGCGATCCAGCCACTCCTTGGCGGCCGCGACCTGCGGCATACCGCCCTGCCCGGCCATGACTCGAGCCAGAGTATTGGCGGCTTTATCTATATGGGCCGAAAAAGTATTTCTGACCTTTTGATTCCGAAGCTTATTTTGCTGCTCCGCAAAGTCATTATAAGCATCCACCAACGTTCCTTCTTCGCAAAACCACCATCTAATCGTGCTATCCGCCACCTTAACCCTGTATTTTCCCCAGATTTCATTGGCAATATCGGCAGAAGCAGCTCCTTCATACCAACGCTCAATCGCCAACGCTTGGTGCGCAGGTATGATGCTAGTGTTGGTTCTGTTGGCTATTTTCCTCATTATACGGCTAAAGTTGCATGGTCCTAAGTTAAACTCTCAATTTTATCTACGAAATCTTTTATTACACTTTCACTATCTAAAATTTGTTTTAGCTGCTTCTTAGCTTGTAATTCTCTGATAACATTCCAAAAATCAAGTTTTATTCCCAATATCAAATTTAATATCTCTTTGCCAGGTAGCCATTGCCATTTTTTCTGTGAGATTGTTTCGTTGAAAGCGTTGTCTAGTGCAGCGGGATCCAAACTAATACCTGCGACCTCCTGTTGCCATCGAGAGAAGTCATCCGGAGTATCATTTTTAATATACTTGTCTGGCCAGAAAGCTCTTAGCTTGTTCCTAGCCACAGTCTTAACGATGGAAGCTTTAATCAGTTCTTGATTTTTTTCAACTAGTTCCCAAAGCTGGGTGTCCCCATCCTTACCATCCATTGCTAGTATAATTTCGTTTATTAAAGCTGGGCAAAGAAAAATATTCTCAAATTCCCAGAACGGAAAGTAGCCAAGACCGTTTTGTATTTCAGGAATAGTGGGTGGGTATAAATTAAAGTCTTTCACTAGTTTATCGCCATCTAAAATCGCAGTTAATTTTATATTTGTGCCATTTGCTAGCACTTCATTTATCCCTTCTATATGCGCCTCGGCTAGAGCTTTGTTAGAGCCAAAAGACCAGTAACGCTTATTGATATCTTTGCCGAAAATCCAACCCATTGCTTCCGGGGTTGTGGGTGCAAGATTGCCTGCTAATGTTTTAGTTGGCTCGTTTTCGGCACAGACCCAGTGGGCGGTAAAGACCGAAGGGTCTATAGGCAAACCCGTCTCCTCTAAAGCAGCTTTTAATTGTTCGGTTTCAGAAATATTAGTAACTACGCCCTTACTTAATAAAATTAGATTTGCTTGGGAAATGAAATATTGTAGCACTTCGCCAGAGTGAGTAGCAATGATGATTTGGTTTTTCAACCCAAGTCTAGCAATAAGTTCACAGAGTTTTCTAATCTGGCTACTATGTAAATGAAGTTCAGGCTCGTCAATTAAAATAATCTGATCCTCTTCCTCTTGTATTCGTTTTAGGAAAGCGTAGAAATATAAATACTCCTTTTCGCCCGAGCTTAAATTTTCAATTTGAACTTCTTTATTCCTGTGATCAAGAAAATAAATCGCATTTTCTTTTTTTAGATCAATTTTTAGAAATTTCTCAAAGTCCACCAACCCACTTTGATAACTATTTTGTAAATCATTCAAAAATTCAGCAGTTTCTTGCATTTCTAGTAAACGCTTATGCAGTTCGCGATTTATCGCCTTATTGAATTCCTCTGCAACATCAATGGGCTGATCGGATGCAGGCATCGCTACATCACCACTAATGGATTGCGCGAGAAGATTTTTGGTGGTATTGCCACTAGCTATCGTTCTTTGCGAAGTAATGTAACGGACTTTTTCTGCGAGTAAATTTTGAGTTACCCACTCACCATTACTACCCTTTTTAAGGTTAAGCATAACACTGGCTTCTGTGCCATTGTCAAAGGAAATTTTTGCCATTTCGCTATTTTCTGTTTCAGATTTAGTATCATCAATTAAGTTTTGGTTTTGTCCTTTACTAGCATCATCAATCATTTCTAATAAAGAAGTCTTGCCGCTACCATTTTTACCAATGATTAAATTAACTCCCGGTCGTAAGATAATACCTTTATCATACTTAAGGTATTTCCACCACTTGATATTGATGGCAGATATAAAAGACATAATTTATGACATGCTATTTAATTTGGCTCTAATTCGCATTTCCTCTTGGCCTTGGGGTATTACTTCAAATTCAAAGCGGTCATTGAGCTTCATTGCGGTCACTGTAACTTTTACTCGCTCAATCTGATCGCCCATTTTATTTATTGTATCGAACACCTCAATTTTATATTTAGTGTCTGGATTTCCAGTTAGCTGTTCACCCTTACTTTCAACAATATAAATAAAATCAAGGGCACCTTCTTTATTTTTGCTTGCGATAATAAAGTCAGGCCTTATTTTATTTTTCTGCCAGCCCTGAATCGCATACCAGCTTCTTTCCGCTTTGTTCCGAGCCCACCAGATGACATTGGGGTTTCCCTCAACAATTTGCGCTACTTCGCGTTCCAAAGGATTAAGTGAGCTCACGTCAACGTCTTCGTATAAATTCATTCTGTATGCGGATCGAATAGTATTCGAAACTTCATCTTTTTCTGGCATTGAAAAACCAACCTTTTTATCATCAGAAACCACGAGCAGCAACGTGCCGTCACTTATCAGTTTTTCAAAAGCCGCGCGTTCTTGTCCACGTTTATAAGCCACAAGCTGCTTTTCTATTTCTCGTGCGATATATCCCGCATCGCGGTCAAGCGTTGCCGCGTCAAACTTCTTTTCGAGAATGCCAAAAATCCTACTTGCAATTTCGTGGGCAATAAAAGCATTTTCAATCGTTTCGGACAAACGGCGCGTCAAATAGAGTGCGTCAAACCGAACGGATACACTCGCTTCAATTTGCTTCATGGTAGCCCATCCCAGCTCAACAATAACTTCGGTTTGAGTTCCACGTTGTGCGCCGATGGTGGGTATAAGTTCTTTAAGCCATGTGATGAAAGGAATAGCGCTCCACTCAACTCGCGGCTTTATGTCAATCGAGTATGAAAACCTCCGATAATATTTTCCTTCTTTTACAAGCCAAACTGGAAGAAATAAGGATTCAGGATATTTTTTGCGAATCTCTTTTTTGATAAATACAAGCTGTGGTTGAATGATGGGTGTCCCTCTTGTATCTGTAACTTCAATACCAGATGCCACATCACCCAAACCTTCATTTTCAAAACCTTTTCGGACATGTTCAAGCGCCTCTTGTGTATGTCCGCTTGCAAAAAAGATATAGCTTTCATCAAGATCGGCAAGGCCTGTTTTCTTAGCATACGGCTGGCGCAGTATTCTGCCGACAAGCTGTGTCATTGAAGCATTATTTCGGGCATTAGGTATTACACCAAGGATATAGGCAAACGAACAATCCCATCCTTCCTTGAGCGCTTCCTTTGTGATGATGTAGCGTATCTCGCTTTCTTTTGAAAGAAGTTTCTGCTGCTTTATTTCATCAAGCGAAGCGGATTTTACAGCTATCTCGTGCTGCGGCACTCCCAAACTAATAAGGAGTTCCCGCGCATCCTCGCTATGGACATAACCATGACCTCGCTGTTCTCGGCCAGTGCGCTCCACTTGAATAAGGGCGATGGGACGAATGTAAACGCCCTTATTCTGCTCAAATTTCCTGCTTTTCTTTTCAAGCTCTTCTCTTTGTTGCTTTACTGCCGCAAGCATTTCCTGCCAGTCTCGATTCGGGCCTCGCAAATGCATATCGAGCTTTATCATGTCTTCTTCTTTAAGGTCTCTACCGCTTACAAAAGAAACAATATTCATTCCCCGCTTCGGCGTTGCTGAAAGTCCAATAATGATTGATGGATTAAGGCCATCAAGCGTAGCGCGAGCTATGTCGGTAAACATTGTGTGGAACTCATCCACAATAACCAGCGGCTCAAGAGTTCGGATAACATTACCCAAGCTCGTTTTTATCTGCATTCGATCAAACAAACTAACCTCGGTTTTATCAAGATTTGGTATTTGCTCAGAGAGCGTTTTATGTAGGTCGTAGCGATTTTCGGGCGGAAAAAAATCAGTATACCCTCCACTATCTTCAAAAATCTTGTTGGTATCGTGGGTTGCCGATTGAATCATTAACATCAGCACAACAAGGTTTTCTTCAACATCTTGCCGCCTAATGATTTGTCCCTTTTCAAGAATAAGCGTTCGGTTACCACTTGCCTGATCCAAAAGCTGCCGATAGACATGGCTTTTATTATGCAAGTTTTCAATGGTCTGACGATATATCTGGTCGCGATGCGTAATCCAAACCACGAGTCCAGTTTTGCGCTTGGCAAAAAGGTTCTGGTAGGTGCGTATTGTTTCAATGGCAATAAGCGTCTTACCGCCTCCTGTTGGCATTTTTATACAGACACGAGGATAAAGCTTGCCTGATCCAGTAATCGGCCTGTCGGGGTATTGTCTGTATTTTGGATGTGTTGCAAAAGCAATAGACATATAATCATCAACTGCTGGATTTTTGCTTTTATCCAAGTGTTCAAAGAATTCCTCTACGTCTTTGACAACTCGCTTTTGATATTCCTTAAGCATGGCTATACGGCGCGTTCAAATAAATTGTATGGAATACTTACAAACTTGATATTGAATTGCTCAAGAGCCTCGTCATCCAAATAACAAGCAGGCGCATAAACAATTTTCTTGTTTTTATCCCTGCTATGTATCTTTTGCGCCCAATCAAGTGTAATGGCAAGTTTTTTGAGCGCAGCAGTATTTTTCTCATAAATGAGATAGACAGACTGGTAATCTGTTTTGCCTACAAATGAATCTTTTTCTTTGATTTTCTTTTCATTGGGATGGTTTTTGCCAGTCGCGAGATAATAAATATATTTGGCGAATTCTTTATAAGTTGGCAGTTTGCCAGTAAGGATTGATTCGGCATCAATAGCCGATCCAAGCGTGTGGTAACTAAAACCAGTTTTATATTTGTTCTTTTTGATAACCCGCTTAACTCGCTCACGGGTTATTTCGTGCACCCAACGAAAACCCACTTTATATGCTGGCGTTTCTTTTTTTACTTTCTCGGGTAATTGTATGAGAATAAACTTTCGATTGCCACCGTCCTGTCTGTTGAAATCCAAAACCGCATGTGCAGTGGTGCCAGAACCAGCAAATGAATCAAGAATTACAGAATCTTTATCTGAGCCTAGTTCAAGAATTCGCTTTATTAAAACAGTCGGTTTTGGAGTCTCGAAAACGTTGTCTCCAAAAATTTCAAGGATTTCCTTTTTGCCTTGTTTATTGGTAGCGACATCATCCCATAAATTATTCCAAAGGTTACTCGCCGGGATCCCATCACTCTCATGGGCATAGATGACTCGTTGGGGAACCCCCCTATCATCTTTTCCAAAATAGATACGGCCCTCCTCTAAAAGGCGTTGAAAACTCTTTTCAGGATATGCCCATTCTCGCTTATGTCTGGCCCCCGCCGGTGTTTTAATCTCATAGATATATCCTCCGCTCTTATGTCCTTTGGTAGTCGCAATAGGAACCGGTCTCCACTGACCATCGGGGAATTCAGGCGTAGGTTCATTATAAGAACTTTCTAGATAGCCCTCGGAAAGTGCAATCAAGTTCAATTGAGATAACACTGTTTTGCTGTAAACAATTATGTATTCTGCTTTGACAGAAATGTTCTTGCTATCATTGGAGCTTTCTTTCTTTCGCTGCCAAGTAATTGTGGTGATGTAATTTTCCTCACCAAAAATTTCATCAAGAGTAGAACGAAGATTATGCCCCTCGTTGTCATCGATGCTAATAAAAATTACACCGTTATTAGCTAATAATTCCCACAAAAGTTTTATTCGCGGTGTCATCATGCTTAACCATTTATCATGCCGCGTTAAATCATCTTTCCCGACTGTTTTACCAATCCATTCTTTAATGGTCGGACTATTGACATTATCGTTGTAAATCCAGCCCTCCTTACCAGTGTTATAAGGAGGATCAATATAAATACATTTTATTTGGCCCTGATATTTCGGAAGCAAACTTTTGAGCGCAAGCAAATTGTCGCCCTCAATGATGAGATTTTCTTCCGTGTCAGTTCCTTTGAGAGATTTTTTAGCGTTCTTTTCAAGCGTGTGATACGGGACCGACAAATGATGATTCCAGACAGCTGATTTTCCTTTGAATTTTAATGTTGCCATAATCTTTATTTAATTTCTGCGTTATTCATAAATCTCTTAAACTCGTCGTTGCCGATACGAAACTCTTTACCTATTTTATAAGCCTTAAGCTTACCGGCATTGATATACCGATATATAGTCATTATATTGACTTGAAGTTTATCGGCCAGTTCTCGTGCTGTGTAAAATTCCTTATCCATCGGCATAAATCATAAGAGCTGATTGAGGTTTTTATAATATTGCTTTACCTCAATTTCCCAATTAGGTGGGTAAAATAACTTTTGGCTGCCGCGCGTCTCGATCGGGAGAATCCTTACCGGAGATAAGCCGTGCGTTGCATTGTTCCTTCCTGGCGTTATTGTCCATTTCTCGTGCGCAGCTTTTATAAGCGGACACACGATATTGCTTGGAATTATTCAACAATCGGGTTCTTTTTCAAATTTATTTAGCTTCTCGAACGCATAGTAAAAATCACCGGACTGGCAGTCTTCGTCTTTTACTGATAGGGGGAAGTCTCGGGCATCTACAAGCTGCGTCGTTTTGACTGATAGTTTATAAAGTTTGCCGCTGGGATTAAGTGCCAGTATGTCGTATTTTTCAGCCCGCCCTAATGTTATCGTGGTTATAAAGTTCACCGCAGACAGTCTTGACGCTATATAGTATTCGCCTGCATTGCCCACGTTCTGCTTTTGAGTTTTCTGCACTGGCATATAAGGTATTATACTTTACTTTTATTTACACCACAAATAAAAATAGGTGCCAAAAAAGGCAATTTTTGGCAATTTCGGTAGGCCAGGCAAAGCCGCATCCAGCTTATGTTTTTTGGTCCAGCAATTCTTTACCCTTGGGCGTATCGCCCGGTATCATGGTGGGATTTTTGCAGCTCGGGCAGACCTTAATCTTATTTGTGAGCCGCCAGATCGAGTAGATCAGTCCAGGTATTATAAAAAAGAACCATAAGACAACTTCTAGCGCGAAGCTGCCCTTTGTGACCTTTTTGGGACTTCCTACGAACCCACAGGTCGTGCAGACATATTGTTTTTGCATATTTGTTGCAGCGGATTTAATTATAGGCCCTTCGCCTAGGGACAGGGCATTCAAAAGAGGCCCCACCCCTTGGCGATGATATCCTTTCGGATAACACCTCCTACCCTCGCGGGTAGGGACCGCTGCAACACGTGCCAGGTGGTGGAGCCACCTCTATGTTGCAGCGGATTTTGCCATGCCTTATTGCTAAGGTTTAGGCGCTAATTGTCAGGTATAATTTACCATAAACAGCGGCCTTTGGAAACACTCTTGGAACGCCCTGAGGCCCCAAAATTGCGCCGGGTTGCAATTTTTAACCACGATTGCCAATCATTCCACCAGTTCGCCAAATCTTGAGCTTTCACATCAATTGAGCGATAATTTACTAAACAACACTTTTTCATGAAAAAATCACGGGGAAGAACAGAAAATAAAAACAAAATCGATAAGAATAATTTATGGTCTCACGAAGACAAGAATGCATTTAAAATGAGGCTGTTGATATTGCTACCTGCTTTTCAAAGAGAAGTTGCATCTGCAAGAGAAAA
>CAZSSD010000005.1:28181-31213 GCA_964609765.1 uncultured Candidatus Saccharibacteria bacterium
AAATTTGAAATCCCGCTCGATGGTTTTTCTTCAGACGATGACGCATATATATATTCAAAATACAAAGACCTGTTTACTGATATATGGAATTTACCTTCTGCCTGGGACCACGAAAAACCGAGCGAGTTTGCTTCAATAATTAATAAAATTGGTGATAAATTTAAACTTCCCTACAATTTCTATAACGATCCACTATCTGGAATTCCATACTACATTATAAGGGGTATTATTCGCGTGCCACCTAAAAACTGGGAAATAGATTTTGATTATAGGGATACTCCGCGAAATAAACCTAATGACAAAAACCCGAACCTGAAATGGATTGCTGTCAGGGCATATTCCCCACTCAGTGAGCATGAAATCGGGGAGGCATCAAAAATTCTGCGAGACTTCGAACATCCGCAAACGTATAGAATGGACATTTTGAATATACGGAGACGAGAGAATTCAGAGAGAGATTTGCGTATAGCGGAACAATTAGCCAATAGAAAAGCCAACCCTAAAAAATATAAAAAATACAAGACAGGGAGATATTTAGATTCTCTGAAAAAAACAGGCGCAGATCCCGAAACATTAAGGCGGGAAGAAAGAAGACCTGGGCGTAAAGGGTATATAACTATAGAATATAGCGAACCAACCGCACAGCAGATAGCCGTAAAAGAAAAAGTTTCTGCGCCGGTAGTGAGAGCTGCTTTAAAACGTCTGAATGAAACGGCTAAACAACTGTTTGGCCACAAATTGAGCGAACTGTAAGCAACCATTCTTAACGTCACAACCTAAAAAAATAGCGTGTTATCGTGGAAATGATCCACGATTTTTAATTTCTCACGGGGACTTTAACCCATTGGTTTACCCCCGTGAGCCAGTGGGTTCAAGTTTAACCCAAGTCCGCACCCAGACCCCGCAGGTCAGCTCACGGACTATAAACAGTGATTGAGCAGCAAGCGGCCACAATACGGATACCTCACTATACGGGATAACTAGCAAGTTTTTACGGCTTTTCTCTTCAAAAAAGCCGCGAACTTTGAAAACCCGCTGCCAAAAATAATAACTCTAATACCCAAACCATGACTCTAGCTGTTCTGTAGGTTATCCCGGTATTAGGAAACGGCTTGCTGACGGTGGGGCATAGTAATGACAATAGACAATACAATATGCGCGATAAGCATTACCCAATCAGAAGTATTCGAATCTCTGATGAAGTATGGAAAAAATTTAAAGAAAAACGAAGGAAATCATTTATGAGCTGGAATCTATTTTTGCGAGACTTAGTCAAAAAGGATTTATCTATAAAGAACAAATTACCGGACTAAAATGCTAAGTATTGAACGCGTAAAAGAATTGGTTAAGAACCGCAACCTCACTGACCAGGAGGCCGAGCAGATTAGAGATGAATTTTACGCTTTGGCCGAAATAATTTTTCAAAAGTGGCAATCAGACCGCCAAGGACCCGTGGACAACCAGCTTGATAATTAAGAGTTATTATTATAGTGTTGGACTGACTTATGAAAGGCATTATTTATACAAGAGTATCGAGTGATGAGTAGGTAAAAGGCACCTCACTTGAGTTCCAAGAAGAGCGCTGCCGCGATTACTGCAAGCAAAAAGGCATAGAAGTGGTTAAGGTTTTTAGGGAGGAAGGCGAAAGTGCAAAAAACTTAAGCCTCAATAACCGCCGAGTTTTTCTTGATGCGCTCGAATACTGCCGCAAACATAAAAAACAAATTGATGCTTTTGTCGTTTTGCGAGTTGACCGATTCGCTCGCAATACAGAGGATCATTTTGGTGTCCGCAAAATTCTACTTGATTACGGGACAACGCTACATTCCGTTACTGAACCGATAGGCAACGACCCTGTAGGAAAGTTAATTGAAACGGTGCTGGCCGGCACATCAGAATTCGATAACAAAATCCGAACACAACGCGCGATTGACGGAATGAGTAAAAAGCTGGATTCAGGAATTAGCCCCTTCCGGCCACCGATAGGATACAAATCACAGCACTTTAAAAAACGTGGCGAGAAAAAACTTGAGCCCGACCTGCCTGATGAACAGGTTTTTCCGATAATTCAAAGAGCTTTAAATGAATTTTCAAAGGGTTTATTTTCACAGAAAGAATTAGCCGGTTTGATGGATGGATGGGGTTTGGAAAAAATCCGGGGTAAAAAAACCAGTCCACAAACGGTTAATTTAATAACTGGGAAATTCCTACGTTTCTACAGCGGGATTTTGAATAACCCCTGGACGGATGAGGAAATTCAAGGCCTGCATAAACCAATGGTAAGCAGGGAGGTGATGTATAAAATTCAGATGATTCGTAGCGGTAAATCGCTTAACGCTGTAAAACACAAAAAAGACAACCCAGAGTTTCCTCTAAAGCGAACAGCTAAATGCGGTAGCTGCAGCAGCTGGCTAACCGGGAGTAAAGCCAGAGGCAATGGCGGTCTTTATCCTTATTATCATTGCTACAACAAGCAATGCCCAATGTTTAGTAAGGGTATTTCTAAAGACATCTTGGAAAAAGATTTTATAGCGCAACTTCAAAAGATAACGCCCAGTCAGAATTTTCTGGCGGTATTTAAGGAAACAATTTTGGATTACTGGCGAGAGCAGGGCCAGCACCACGATTTGGAAGCCCAAAAATACGAAAAGCAGCTAGAGCTGCTTGAGAGTAAAAGAAAAAGGATTTTTGAGATGGCTGAGAACGGCGCTTATACGGCCGAGGAATTTAAGGAAAGAAAAGCGGAAATCAATAATGAGATCATGGCTGCCAAAATCTCTCTAAGCGAATCCCGGATAGAACAGTTCGATATAGAGACCGCCGTCACCTATGCAGAAACCTTTATTTGCGATCTTGGCCGCCAGTGGTTTGATTTATCGCCTAAATTACGACAAAGGTTCCAAAAACGCGTGCTTCCCGAAGGAATTCCTTACAATCGGGGCGCTGGTTTTGGAACCGTCCGTTTAGGCCCTATCTACGAGATTAATCTGCAATTCGCCTGTGAAAAATCTAATTTGGTGCCCCGAGCAGGA
>CAZSSD010000006.1:0-12994 GCA_964609765.1 uncultured Candidatus Saccharibacteria bacterium
AACTTGAATCTCCCCGGCATGGTCATGTGCCACTCGTTTAGCATTTCTTGATCATTAATGCGCACATTGGCCGTGCCAATTAAGCCGGTTTTGTGTCCAGCCGCCATGAGCACGGACCAAATAAAATTCGCAGCCGTGGTTTTGCCTTTAGTGCCGGTGAGGCCAATGACCACCATCTTGCGACTCGGAAAGCCGTAAATTAACGCCGCTAAGTACGCCAACGCCAAGTGGTAGGTAGAGAGAATAAAAGCGGGCGTGATTTTTTTAAGTAAAGACTTCATCTTTTTAAGTATATCCAATTTTAACACGTGGCCGTGGCGGCCTCAAATAAAAAAACCTCCTCTTGATTGGGTTGAGGGGCTTGTGATACAATCTCGGGTCAGCTCAAATCGCCCTTTTCGCTAGCTACCTGCTGGGGTGAATTAAGGTCCTGCTTGTGTTAAAGCTTTGCGGGGCCTTAAAGAAAAAACTCTCTCCTCGATTCACCCCGGTAGGTAATTGTCGAAAACAGAATGGAACTACAAATAATCGGGCAGCAAATTTGTTTGGGAAACCATGGCTAGCCCTCGCATTTCTTCTTTGCTGAAAAATTTTATTTCTAGGCATTCGTCGGTGGGTTTAAAATTAAGGTTTTCGAATTTAATTTTAAAATAAATCATAATTCTAGGCCTGCCTGTCCTATCAAGAGCCGGATAAGTTATTAAAGGACGTTTATCTAAAATTTCACACTTAAGACCAGTTTCTTCTAAACATTCTCTTTTCAGTGCCTCAATTAAATTTTCGCCTTTTTGGATGCGGCCGCCAGGTGCTTCCCAGGCGCCATCAATTTCGCGCATCAGCATTACTTTATTTTCCTCATTAAAAAATAATCCCTTTACCGATACTTGAAAAAGATTGTCGTTTTCGTGGTCGGCCATAGTTTTAAAATATTTTGTACTTGCCTTCGCTAATAATTTCGAGATTTCCATCCACCACTTTAATGGCCGAATGGTTGTCAATGGCGTAGATGGGTGTTTTTATTTGCTCGGCGAGCTCTGTTAATTTTTCATCGGTCCCAATTGCGAATTTTGGCGAAGTATAGTGAGGCCGAATACAAAAATCAACTAAACCCAGGCCTTCATCGCTTGCCACACCACCCAACTCCGGACCTAAATTTCGTTCAGAATTGCTGGTGTAGACCCTTTTGGCGGTGGCGATGCTGCCGGCGCTAATGCCAATGTAAATTTTGGTTTTGAGCATGTCTGGGAGCAGCGTTTTAAGCCCTGATTTTTCCAGCCAGTAGAGTAAAAAGAAAGTGTTGCCGCCGCCGAAAAGCAGAATATCGGCCTTTTCTAATCTGGGCAGCCAACTATATTTAGGCACTGCGGCAATATCGACAATATCTATAAATTTAAAATCCGCCAGTTTTACGTTGTGTAAGTCGTTTATAAGCCAGCTTTTGTCTGTATCTTTAAAATTAGCGGCGGTAGGGATAAACGCCAAAGAGCATTCAGCCAGAGGTTTATCAACCAGGTCTTGCAAGGCGTCAACAATACTTTTATTAGCCAGGCCGTTCGAGGTAAGAAGGAGTTTCATAGATATAGCATAATAAAAAATAAACTTAGTAACAATTTGGTTAAGCCGATTACTACATTAGACCGAGGATTTCGGTGACTGCCCAAAAATAAAAACCGGCGAGAGCGAACAACGGCACAGATAAAGGCGTGAAATGACCCCTATCAATAGCGACATAATTGTATACCCAGAGCTTTTTTGAAATGAAGAGTTCTGTGGCTTTCCCAAATAAATATTCGGCTATAGTGGCAATTGCTCCAAACAAAACGGCTAAGTAATAAATTTGCTGGCCATAGATAGTGGCCAATAAAATTATGAGTAGGCCGATGGGTCCATAGAAAAAGAGAAAATTTGTAGTTGTAATTTTGTGAAATTTATTACCACTGTTCCGTTTTAAGATTAAGTGAAAAATTATTATCTGCGTGAATATTGCCAAGATAATACCTAGCCCAAATACGTATTCCAGTCCCGCGTAATTATTACCAAAAGCGTCGTGGATAAAGTTGTTAAGAATATTAGTATAAATTACCCCTCCTAGTCCCCAAGGTATAAAATTTAGCCAACTTGTGTATTTATGGTAGAGGGTATCGATTATATAGGTCCAAAAGCGTTGGCCAAAGAATAAGTGCCACCACAAAGACACAATTGTTTCGCCAACTACTCCTGCGATGGCAAAGATAAAGAAAAGAATAAGAGGCCGCCAGCTTTGTGTTTGTGCTGATTGGACTACCATGGCTAGGAGTGGCGTGACCATCATTATGTAATAATTCCGCTTTGTAAACTGAAATTTATAAAATTTCAGTTTACCGGTCTTGAGGCCATGAACAACAACGACGAAGAACCAGTAGAGGAGGTAAATTTCTATTATATATAAAGGCATTTATTTCTTGTAGCATATCAAAAAATCGCCCGAGCAGCGATTTTTCATTTTTGCCCTGCACCAGTCACTCCGTTCCGGTACAGGGCATGAACCATGAACGATTAGCTAATACCTTACATTCATAATATAGCAAGCTTTGTTGGCTTGACATGAACCTGAGTGTTAGTGAATGGTTCATGGTGGACCGTACCGGATTCGAACCGGTGACCTTACGCATGCGAAGCGTACGCTCTAGCCAACTGAGCTAACGGCCCATAAATATACTACGGGGTAAAAATGCCTTAGTCTTTAAATCTTAATAAACTTGGCCACTAATTCGTTGAGTGGTTCGCCGGCGGCGCGGTTCCAGTAATACAATCCTATTAATAAAGCCAAGAAGATTAAATTAACCGCCACCGTCTGAATAAGATCAGATCTTACAAAGGCGGTTTCTTGTGCCTCTACCGCAGATACGGGCGCGGCGGCTTGAACTTCTTGTCTCGCTAATTTCTTCTGCTTATTTTTACCCATAATTTTAAAATTCTAAATTCTAAATCCTAAACGCTAAATTCTAAATTTTAAACTGATTGAACGTTTATTATTATACGTTTAATTGTGATACTAATCAACCCCGGAATTTAGCCATTATTTAGGATTTTAAGCAACTTTAATAAATCCCAAACCCCAATGTCCAATGGCCAATCAAACTCTAATTCCTAAAATTCCTATTGGTCATTAGGTCATTGCATAATTTATTGAGCATTGGGATTTGAGCATTGGGAATTTTGTCCTCTCTTGCTATACTATTTTGAGAGGAACAATACATGACCAG
The DNA here is from genome assembly GCA_964609765.1 of uncultured Candidatus Saccharibacteria bacterium. Lineage (GTDB taxonomy): Bacteria > Patescibacteriota > Doudnabacteria > UBA920 > 2-02-FULL-46-11 > CAZSSD01. The sequence continues at coordinate 3,246 of CAZSSD010000006.1, forward strand.
CATTGTTTGGGTGAGTTTGATAATAGGCGCAGCGGGGGCAGTTTTAGCGCTCTGGACACTGTGGCAGAATTTACGGCTGCAGAACCTGCTGGGCAGTTTTTTTAAAGAAACCGGCCACGACCAGTTTGGTGAAGTTTTGTTGCAGCATCAGCGCCAGCTGCGCCGGAACCAGGAACAGCTCAAAGTTTTAAATCAGAATTTTGAGCGCATGGAGCGCGAGTCGCATTTTTTGCTCAATCAAGCCGGGCTCGTGCGCTATAATCCTTTTCCCTCGAGCGGCGGCAATATGAGTTTTAGCCTAGCTCTTCTTAACAACAACGGCGATGGCGTGGTTATTACCAGTCTGCATAGCCGCGAAGGCGTGCGCATTTATTCCAAAGGAGTCAAAGAATTTACGAGTGAGCAGACATTAATGGAAGAAGAAAAAGAAGCGATTGAAAGGGCCAAGCGACAGAATTTATAAATTTTCAATTAATTAATTAATCTATATTTATGGCGAAAAAATACAATGACGGCGATTTGACCGAGAGTGTGATCGGTCCTTCCGTACGCGTAGAGGGCGATTTAATTTCCGAAGGAAACTTGCAAATTGAGGGTACGGTTTCGGGAAAAGTGAATACTTCCCGGGACTTGTTTGTGGGCGAATCGGCTCGTATTCAGGCCGATATTTCTGCTGAAAATGCGACCGTGGCCGGCGTGGTCGAGGGCGATATTAAAGTGTCCAGCACTTTGGTAATGCTTGAGACCGGCAAGGTGCTAGGTAATATTTTTTGCGAGCGTCTTGGCGTGCGCGAAGGGGCGTTTTTCTCCGGTCAGGTTAACATGGAAAACCCCCGTAATGTGGAAGTAGAGAGTGTAGACGAAACTGAATAAAACGGGGTTAAGGGAACCGAAGGTTCCCTTCCAGCGGTCCACAACCCTCCTTGCAAGGGGCCCTGCGCCGGGGCTCGGGCTAGCCTTAGAATAAGTCGCCACAGCAAAGCTGTTTACCGCCTTATTCTCGGCGTTAAATTTTTATGTACCATTACATTATTGATCAAACAAGAATTTCAACGCGAAATTTTGATCGTCTCTTGGGCGAAGTTTACGGTTTTCTTACCGAATATCAGATTAGCGGCGAGGTGCATCGGGTAACTAGGCTGCGCAATATTCCCGAACTGGTTGAAACGGCTATGCAGAGCGGCGCGCGCACCATTGTCGCCATTGGTGACGATCATAATTTTTTGCAATTGGTGGAGTTGCTGGCCGAATCTGATTCGGTGGTTTTGGGTTTCATACCGCTCGTCAAAAACAGTGAGATCGCCCAAGTACTAGGCATCGCCAATTTAGAAGAAGCTTGCCAGGCCATTGCCAAGCGCAGAGCCGATGAATTTGATATTGGCCGGGTGGGGCGTAATTATTTTTTTACCAGTCTCAATTTTGGCCTGCTTAACGCTTTTCGGCCAAACGATAAAAAATTAGGACCCTTCGCCGCTTTGGGTCTGGTCTCTAAACTGCGCGCCTTGCCGTCTATTCCGATTAAAGTCGAAGTAGACGGCAAATATAGTTTGACTGCGTCAATTTTAGCCGGCACCATCATCAACGCCCGCGTGCCGGGTTTGTGTGAATCTCAAGGCGAGCTGCCTTTTTCTAGTCCGCGCGATGGCAAACTGGATTTGTTGTTAGTTGAAAAATTGGGTACGCGCGATCTTATCAAATACCGCAAATTTTTAAGCAGCGGTTGTTTTGAAAATATACCGGGCGGCACGGTTTTGCACGGCCGCAACTTTGAGATTGAAGGACCAAAGAATTTGAATATCGCCACCGGCGGCTTACCACTTAATCGCACCGCCGCCAGCGTGAGCGTGGCTGATAAAAGTATCCGAGTGATTGTTGGCAAGGCGTACCGGATGTAAAACTTTATAAATTTTGAATGACTGGCGCCTTATTTACTTGCATAAATAAGGCTTTTTTGTTAGAATTTACAAGTTATGAATATCAGTACGCTTAGTCAGCAGTTGAATATGTCAGTCCAGGAGCTTCGCAAACATATGGCGGAGCTCGGTTTTAAGGTTAATCCCAGACAACGCAAAATAGACAACGAAGTGGCCCGCGCGGTTTTGGAAAAATTGCGCGAAAAGAGTGAAGCTATTGAGCCGGTTTTGGCGGCGTCTGATCCGGAAGAAAAAAAGTTAAATTTACCGCCCCATATTATTGTTAAAGATTTGGCGGCCAAGATGAATGCCCCTCTTGTGGCCGTGGTCAAGGTCTTAATCAATAACGGGGTGATGGCGGCCATGAATGATGAAGTTGATTTTGATACCGCCAGCATTGTCGCTTCGGAATTCGGCTATGAGACCGTTTTGGGCACTGCCGCCAGCCAGGTTTCCTTGGGGGCGGGTTTTGTGGCCGATGTTTTAAAGAACGAATTAGGCAACCCGGTTACGGCCGGGCATTTTGTTACGCGCAGCCCAATTGTAGCGGTGATGGGCCATGTTGATCACGGCAAGACTACGCTTTTGGACACCTTGCGAAAAACTAACGTGGCCGCTTCCGAAGCCGGTGCCATTACCCAGCATATTGGCGCTTATCAGGTGGGCCATAAAGGCAAGCTCATTACTTTTTTGGATACGCCGGGCCATGAAGCTTTTACGCAAATGCGCGCGCGGGGCGCCAATGTTACGGATATCATTATTTTGGTGGTGGCCGCAGACGATGGCGTTAAGCCGCAGACGGTTGAGGTAATCAACCGGGCTCGCTTGGCTAATGTCCCTTTGATTGTGGCCATTAACAAAATCGACAAACCGGACGCTAACCCCGACCGTGTCTTGCAGCAGCTGTCTGAACAGGGCGTGCAAGTGGAGGAATGGGGCGGCAAAATTCCTTCGGTGCGAGTATCTGCCAAAAGCGGACAAAATTTGGATGAACTTTTGGATATGGCCTTGCTTTTAGCTGAAGTTGAAGATTTTAAAGCGAATCCTAAGGGTGAAGTGGTTGGCACCGTGATTGAATCGCATGTGGCTCGCGGCAAAGGCCCCGTCGCCACCGTAATTGTGCAGAATGGAACTTTAAAGATGGGTGATATTTTGGTAGCCGGCGGCACCTTTGGCCGTATCAAAAGTTTGGAAGGTTCGCTCGGTGAAAAAATAAAGCAAGCCGTGCCCGGAACACCGGTCGTGGTGGTTGGTTTGTCAGAAACCCCGCAAGCCGGCGATATTTTCCGTGAGGTGAAGACGCAGGATGAAGCTCGAAATTTGGCGCGTGAGCATAAAAATCAAATGCGCGCTCGCCAGCTTTTGCGCCCCGGCATTCAGGCCGCTGGCAAAACGCTGAATTTAATATTGAAAGCAGATGTGCAGGGCAGTCTGGAGGCCATTGAGCAATCGTTGGAAGAGCTAAAGGCGCGTACGCAAGAGGTGCAGCTTAACGTTATAGATAAGGGTGTTGGCCAGATTACCGAAACCGATGTTTTGCGAGCCGAGTCCGCCGCCGCCACTATTGTTGGTTTTAGCGTGGTCCCCAACTCTTCGGCTTTAAGCCTGGCTAAAAGCAAAGGCGTCACTATTGATTTATACGATGTCATTTACGAATTGATTGAAGATGTGACCAAGGCTTTGGTTGCTATGTTGAGCCCTGAAATTATTCAAACCGATATCGGCGTGGCCAAGATTTTGGCCGTATTTAGAACCGAAGGTAAAATGCAGATTGTGGGTGGGCGCGTGGAAGAAGGTAAAATTACGGATAAGGACCCGTTCCGCATTAAGCGTGATGGCGAGCAGGTGGGCACGGGCGAGGTTAAGGAGCTGCAGAGCAATAAAATCAAAGTTAATGATGTGCCGCAGGGCAGCGAATTTGGCGTTAAGTTGGAGGTCACTGCCAAAATTTTGGAAGGTGATGTGTTGGAGTTTTACAGTGAGGAGGTCCGTTCGCGTAAACTTGCTTAAATATCATGGTTAAAACTCACTCTCAAAAAGGAGCGGGTAGAAAACCGCGGCTATCTTCTTTGCTCGAGCATCTGGTGGCTGATTATATTAAGATGGAAATGGAATTACCGGGCATTGTCTCCATTTCTCATATTGATGTCGCCAGCAATATGCAATTTGCCACTATTTGGATTTCAGTTTATGGCGCGGACGAAGATGAGGTGCGAAAAACATTGATCAAGGAAAGATATGCGATCAGGAAGTATTTAACCGAAAAGGTTGTCTCAAAATACATGCCGGAATTGCGGTTTAAAATAGATCCATCCGAAAGCCACGCCGATATTATTTCCAGAAGACTTAAAAATATAAATGATTAAAGTTCAAAGTATAAAGCTTTGAACTTTTAAGTTAGCTGTACTATACTGCCCGGTCGGATTATGTTAGCTAAACCTTTTCCCTGGGAAGACAAAAAGAATATCCTTATTACCGCCCATGCTTTTGTGGATCCGGACGCGTTGGGCAGTATTTTAACAATGGCCAGTTTTCTGGCTAAATTGGGTAAAAATGTAACCTTGGTGGCGGTCGGCGGCATCCCGCGTAATTTGCGCTTTTTGGCCGGCGATCTGGAAGTGCTCCCGGATTTGCCTAAAGAGCAAGCCCGGACTTTTGATTTAATAATAGTTTTAGATTGCGCGGATCAAGGCCTGCCCGATTTGCCCGATTTGTTAGGCGCCAATGGCCCGCCAATCCTAAACATGGACCATCATCTAAAAAATTCCCTCTTTGGTAAGTTTAATTGGGTGGACACCGACTATGCGGCCGTAGCTTTGATGATTTATGATCTTCTCAAAGAAGCAGGCCATAAAATAGATGCGTTCGAAGCCACCGCCATGCTGGCCGGCATTATGGCGGACACGGGTTCTTTTAGGCACTCCAATACTACGGCCAAGGTGTTAAAAGCGGGCGGCGATTTATTGCTTAAAGGTGCGGCAATTTCGAGTGTGGTTAAGTATTTGTTTGCCGGCAAGACTGCCGGACAGCTGCGGGCTTGGTCTTATGTTTTGGAGCTTGCCCAATTGGATCGCGTGACGGGAGCTTTAATTTCGGCCTTAACCGAGGAAGATATTAAGCGTTTGGATGTTGACGACACCGCCTATCAAGGTATTGTGGAAATTATGAATACTTTTCCGGGCGCGAAGTTTAGCGCATTTGTGATGCAGCGGGGCGATGAAGTTAAATTTTCATTTCGGAGTGAAGAATATAAGGGCGTAGATGTTTCCGAAATCGCGCGCAGGCTTGGCGGCGGCGGGCACAAACTGGCCGCAGGTGCGACAATGGCTGGGCGGCTTAAGCGGGAGAATGGTAATATATATATAGAGCCTGTGGGTTTCAAATCCTAAGCACCAAATCCTAAATTCTAAACAAATACCAATGACCGAAACACAAAAAGAAAAACGGTATGATCTACAGGATAGATGCTTGCTATTTGCTAAGAAAGTCAGAGGTTATGTAAATAAACTACCCAAAAGTATTACTAATACAGGATACGGGAGACAGTTGGCGCGCTCTTCGGCCTCGGTGGGTGCAAATTATATTGAGGCCAATGAATCTTTAAGCAGGAAAGATTTTGTTATGAGAGTTAAAATATGCCGGAAAGAAGCCAAAGAAAGTGAGTACTAGCTTAGACTTACAGTTCCTACAGATGATATAATTAAGAAGGAACTAATAGAGGAATCGGTGGAGTTGCGAAAGATATTCGGGTCAATAATAGAGAAGAGTAAATAATTTGGAGTTTAAGATTTGGTTATTATTTAGGATTTAGAAATTAGGATTTAGGATTTTAATAGTATGGCTAAAGTAAAAGATATAATGTCAGAGAACGTGATAGCCTGTACCCCCGCGCTTTCGGTGACCGAAGCCGCGAAGTTATTAACTCAAAACGGATTTTCGGGTATGCCGGTGGTGGAAAACGATAAAGTTGTCGGCCTATTAACCGAGGATGATTTGTTAAAGATAGAAAAACCAATTCATATTCCGGCCGTGGTTGGCTTTTTAGGCGCTGTCCTTTATTTGGATAATCCGTTGAATGGCGATGAAGTGGAAAAGCAGATTCAGGAGACGTTGGCGACGGAAGTTAGGGAAGTCATGAGTAAAGATTTTAAGAGCGTGCCCATGGAAATGGATATTCATGAGCTTGCCGATCTAATGATTCGCGAAAAGTTGAGTTTAGTTCCCGTGATTAACCAAGAAAACGCCTTGGTTGGCGTGGTGACTAAGTCGGATATCATCCAGCTTTTGGCCGCAGAATAATTTTTAAACTATTCTTAAATAAAAATACTGCGCCCCGCGCGAGCTTCTTGGCTCGCGCGGGGTTTTGCTTCTTTGCCCTAGAGGGTGAGCTTCAGCACGGTGCGCAGGAACTGCGCGTTTCCGCCGCGGTGGTACTGGAGCTCTACGCCCCCGCGTTGTCCACGCCATGACGCATCCGGGCCCCAGGTGAACGCTTCGAAGGCGTGTTCGCCATGCAGTCCGAAGGAGAAGTTCTTGCCGAGTTCGCGTGTGAGCTGGTAGAAACCGTAGTACAGTTTGTTCTCGGCGTTCTGCCAGTACTCGGCCTCGGCGAAGAGCGAGATTTTGCAGCGCGGAATTTCTCCGCCAGCCCAGAGCGACGGGATCCAGCCGTCGCTCGGAGCTTCTGTCCAATCGCCGCTCACGATGCCGGCCTGCGGGGCGACCCATACTGTAAAGCTTGAGTCTTTGGCCGTCCAGCTTACGGAAGGACCGAGGTAGGCAAAGTATAGCGTGATCGTGTCGCGCGGCAGAGCGAAGTACATTAGCGATCCGGTTATGCCGATGTGTGAGGTAACGGATTGCTGAAATGATGCGATCACCTGGTATTGGACGCCGCTCCATTCCTGGGCGGCGAGCCTTGGCGCATACATGAGCGCCGAACCAAGAACGAGCAGTGCTTTTTTCATGAATATCTCCTTTGGCTCTGGGAAGGATCGGGCATGGAGCAACCATTAACAGCGCACTATAAATAGGAGTGACAATTTTGTCAACATATGTACTTCAGATAGTTCATTAAATGACGGAAAAACGCACAAGTCGGGTATAATGGTGTCAAAAATATTGACACATTCGGTAAATATATGCTAAAAATCATTTGTGGATTTAAGTTTGGTATTAAAAAAGATCGGTTTAAACGAAAAAGAAGCCAAGGTTTATTTGGCTTGTTTGGAATACGGGCCAGAAACAATTAGTAATTTAGCAAGATTTTCAGGCCAAAAACGTCCGACGCTTTACAATATTGTCCGTAAATTATTGGCTGACGGTCTTTTAGTATTAATTCGCCGAAATCGTCGAAGTTTTTATGATGCCGAAAAACCAAGAAGGCTTTTGACAACTTTAAGAGCGCGTGAGCATGAATTGGAAAATGCTCTGCCGCAACTAGAAAAAATAAGGAATACTAAACAAGCCCAGCCACAGGTGCAGATTTTTGAAGGCTTGCCCGGTGTTCAAAATGTCTACGATGAAGTGTTTGAACAATTCCGCGCTGACGGCACTGGCCATGAGGTTAATTTTATTACTTCAATGACAGATTTGTGGAAGTACGCACCCGGAGCGCTAGAAGCGTTTTTTACCATGGCCAAAAATCGTAGGGCCACCAACATCAGGGAGTTGATTTTTGATGACGAAGGCGGCCGGCGATATGTAAGAGAGGCGCGTGAAGCCCATGGCCTTACTCATCAAATCCGAATACTACCCGCCGATCTGCCCGTGCATAACGATATTACTATTTACAAAGGCAAGGTCGCTTTTTCATCATACAAACACAGAATTTACAGCACGGTTTTTGAAGATGAAGAGGTACATAAAACCATGAAGTCATTGTTTGAATGGGCTTGGCTGCAAGGAAAATCCGTATAAACAAAAATGCCTCGCGGCGTTTTGTTTAGCCAGACGGATTTTTCAATATTATCAGAAAGGTAGTAAACTGTTAATAGTTTTATTTAAATTCTGAATAGTAATATGTCTAAATCCGAAAGAATACATTTTGAATCTGATCGTAATTTGCTGCCAAAAATTGATGCTTTAAAGGCTTACCAGCCTACGGGCGATTTAATATCCGATATTAAGAGATTTTGGGAGATACAAGGCGTGACCAATGAGATGGCGGGCGAAAAGCTTCAGGCAGCCGTAGAAAATGGAGACGAACAAGCGCTTTATTCTCACCTAACTAATGTTGTGGAATCCCCCATTCCCAATCAGGGCGGCCATCAGCAAACCTGGGACCTTTATAATTATATGACGGCGCGCAGGGATTTGGCGCAAAGAATACAAACTGCCTATATCGTTAAAAAAGGCCATAGCTAATAGAGATATGAAAAGGTCGCTCGAAACAAACATCTGGAAGTACGCGATTTTTTTAATTACCAACAAGCGCACCTATATGACCATTTTAGGTGTTTATTTGCTTACTCTGCCGGGCACTACGCCCAAGACCCTTGGTCTCATGAACTTGCTCGGCAATGTTACCGGTTTTATTTTTGAAGTGCCAAGCGGTTATATTGCCGATAAGATGGGGCATAAGAACGCCTTGGTTTTTGCCAGGCTTTGTTATGTAGTTTCAACCGCGCTTTTCTTAATAGGCAGCCAGGTTTGGGTGTTTATTTTAGGGGCGGTATTTTTAAATTTAGCATTAGCTTTTCAAAGTGGCACTTCTACCGCTTTTATGCATGAAACGTTGAAGGCTTTAGGCCGCGACCAAGAGTATTCAAAAATCATGGGCCGCTTAAGCTCGATCGGTTTCGCGGTGCCTATCGCCCTTATTGTCGCTATCCCTTTTTTGGTGAGCGTCAGCTTTAAAGTGCCTTTTATGGTAGCCTTGGTTATTGATGTGGTGGGCCTGCTCACCGCGCTTTCTTTTGTTGTTCCGGAAAGGACCAAAGAGCAAATCAAAGAAATTGACGTTTATAATTTTGGAAAAGTTTTGCAAGACGGCTGGCGATATGGTTTTTTTAAGTATGCTTTCTTTGGCGCCATTATGGGCGGCGCTATCACCGGCGCCGCATATTACAAAGACGTTTATCAGGCATTTTTAGGAGTGCCTATTATTTACTTTGGTATTTTTTGGGCGGCCTCAAGGGTATTGGTGTCCGGCTTTTTATTGACTAATGAAAAAGTAAAAGATGTTTTGTCTTTTCACCACTTTCTTTTTATTAAAATGATCGTCGCGATTTTGTTAATAGTTTCTCTTGGTATTTTTTCGGCACCTTGGGTTATTGTCGGTACTTTTATCTTAATATCAGCTTTTAACTGGAGTTTTAAGGAAACGCAGCAGCATTATATTTTGGAAATAATTGGCCAGAGCAATTTTAAGGCCACACTTCTTTCGCTCAAGGCCCTTATCAGTACTTTAGTAACAGGTGTTATTGCCTATTTTGTGGGTTTGCTCGCGGCCAAGAATAATTACAGCCAGGCGTTTATGACGCTGGCCGTAATTACCGGTGTTTTATTAATCGGAATTTATATTTATATTTTGTGGGGCGCTAAGAGAAAACAACATAATCCGGCCCAGAGCGATTGAGGATGCTACAATAAAGTAAGACAACTCGAACCGGGAGGAAGCCATGAAAAAGATGGCGTTTGGCTTCCTGCTGCTTTTTGCAGTAGAGGCCGAAGCTCAAATCAACAAGCCGCTGGCCGGGTTTGCCTTCGCGCTGGATGCGGGCCATGGCGGGCGAGATACGGTCTGGGTGGCACGGCGATGCCTAACCGGTGCTGTGATTCGCTCTGGATGGTGCAAGAGCACAATCTGGCCTGGCAGATCGTAAGACCGCTTCG
>CAZSSD010000006.1:13004-30240 GCA_964609765.1 uncultured Candidatus Saccharibacteria bacterium
TTCGGCAACGTCTGGAAGCACTCGGCGCACACGTGGAGTACACGGTAGTAGATACGGCCGGACTCGGCCTTACCTATTACCCGTGCGCGCCGATAGTCTGGGCCGAACGCAGTACCCTTTTCGCATCAGATAGCGCGGTCGTAGAGCGGACGCGCGTGGGTTTGCGCAAACGAGCAGACGTAAGCAACCGGCTCGTGCGTGAGTTTGGCCCACAAAGAACTGCCGCCATTTACGTCCATTTCCAGTGGATGAGCGGGGGCTGTCCGGGTGGTTTCATTATTGGTCCCAAGTATGGCGAGCAACCGCGCCTGGTCCGCCACATGCTGCACGCTCTTAGAGAGCAGGGGTTACTCCGTAAAGCCCGAGTTAAGGGCGACTGTGATCCTTATGTGCGTAATGGCGGTCGCGGCGTGGGCTTGACGGTGAGAGTTTTGCGCTCCGACGAGAGCAAGGTTCCCAATCGTTTCGTCTGGGAGGTTGCCAATCTCCTGCATGACGAGGATTTCGCGCAAATCACCGGTGGGCCATTTGACCAGTGGGTTGAAAAACAGGTCAACTCGGCCGTGGCGGCGAGCCTCGCCTGGGCCGCTGTGGTGCGCCATCCCTAACACGAGCACGGATTGAATATCCGTGCTCGAGGAGTTTTATGGAGTCGCTATCACCAACATGCCAAACTCTATTCTGGTGTTCTCAAGAACATCAGAATAGGGTTTATTGAATTGGGTTTTTAGAAACAGGTAGAGCCTGCCACATAAATTCAAAAATAGCTTTGTGGTATTGGGCCATTTCTTCGCTTTCGACCATCAGAACGGTTACTTCTTTTTTTGGGGAAAAGAAAGCCACTTTGTTATTCCAAACAAAAACAATGCTATGATATTCAAATTTCGGAGATATCAATTTTACTTGCCGCAATTCTTGAAGACCAGTTTTTAGACGGTGGCGCGCCTCTGGCGAGTCGCGCAGGATAACACGAGAAGGGATGCGTTTTTGCACCCGACGCCTAATATATTTTTCAAAGTCTTCACCTAAGACCGAAGACATATCTTCGGTGGAGCCGATGGATAAAAGTTCATGAGCTTCATCTGTAATTTCTTTTAGTATTCCTTTCATGGCTTCACGCCCTTGGTAAAATCTCACGGTCGGGCGGACCCTGGCCTCGCCGTACATAGCCATAAATTGGGGCAGTGCCTGTTCAAGCAGTTCCATTTTTTCTTTTGCTTGCCTAATAATGGTATGCGGATCTTCGGCGTTAAAATATTTAATACCGCGTTTTTCGAATGAAGAAATTAGACCCAAAGGCTTGAGAGAGTCGAGCACTTCATAGCAGGTTGTGCGGGGGAGGGTCGAAATCTGGCTTATTTTTTGGGTCGTGGCCGAGCCCAAGCTCAAAGTAGCCAGGTAAATCTTGGCTTGTTTCTCTGTCAGGCCATAAGTTTTTAGTATAGATTCGAGCCGCACTTTATAATTTTGTCGGTTAAACCGACGTATTTATATAGCTAAATTTTACCTTAAAATAAGAGTTTCTGTCAATAAGTCGATAAATATAGTCTAATTTATAGACTAGCGGTCCAGATTATGTTGAAATAGGAGGCGGAACCTTATTCCTTTCTACGGAGGATGCAAAAATGCAACCGGTTATTATCCACCCTTTCTGGACAGGACTTCTGCAGCTATCAGTCCTGTCTGTGACGCTGTTTGTCTTTGTCATTTTCGTCTTCTTGCTATGTCAGAGTACGGGGTACTGTTCGTACTTTCCTAAGGAATTTGACTGGATGGTGCGGCTTGTGGTGGATGCTTTGTTGGTCCTTACTGGTCTGGCAGCGGCGATTCTGCCGCTGTCCCAATTCCACCTTAACCCCCGTGTGTTTTCTGAAGTGCTGGCAAACATCCTCTGGGTTCTGTTTTTTGGAATCTCATGGGGTGCTCTCTTCTTCTTTTCTTTGGCGGGTTTTCTTCAGCTGCGTTGGGTTCAACGTCGGGTCAACCTTGTCTGGGACAAACAACTAGGAGGTACAGCATGGACATCAAACCGATGATCACGGGAGTGGTTTTCCTCATCGAGCCAGCACAGCCGTACAGAGAGTTTGGGCGCAGGGGAGAAATACGGCATTGGTGCGTTGGGTTTGAGCGTGGGCCGCGGTTCCACGTGAAAGAGGAGTTGTCTGGCGAGGCTTTCGGAACCGATGAAGACGGTGAGGACGTGAGGAAAAAGAAAGTTGAGTACTACGTTATGGTGGACGAAGCCCATTCGTGCGACGGAGAGACCTGCAAGTCGGGCATGAGGTTGCCCGGGGAGGTCGCCCGAGCAGTCGCGGCCCTTCTGTTTTGACGGGTTACCTAGCATAAGGAGGCAACATGTCTGACACCGCCGAGAAAGTTAGGGAGCCCACGGAGACAATTGGGGAATTCGCGAGGGAGTTTCGTAGCTTCTCGGATCCCGATTACACGCCGGTTTACGGTTTAGGGGGCTACGAGAGCGCAGTAGCCATTCTCAAGTTGCTACGTGCTCGTGCGCTTTTCATTGCTGTGGCACCCGAGCTTTCTGTGGGGCAACGTGGGATTCTTGGGGATCAGATGGATATGGTCGATATGGGGTTAATAAACATTCGCCAGTGGGCTTTTGTGAGGACATCTTCATCCATGGAGGAATAGCATAGCCGTGAACAGTGATCGAAGCGCCGAGCATCTCTGCTCGGCGCTTGTTCTTTAGTTCACTTGATAAAAATTTTGTTTAACCAATTCTTCTGGAAGTAGCTCAAGCCAGACTATAGGTTTCCAACGTTCTTTTTAGTGATTCCTTTAGTTGCTTTCGGTGAAATAAAAGGTGTCAGGCACCGTTTTAGTTATTGATTTCAACCAGCTTAGAATTTTCTAGTTTAAATTTTTTCAGCACGGGCAGCGAGGGGCAGCATTGCGGATCTTCTGCTCTACGTAATATTAGGCCTGTATACAAAATTCCGTTATCTATTTTTACACCCCAAACTTCTTCGCGGTCGTCCATACGAATTACGGCCGATTGGACAAATTGTCTCTCGTTATTTTTTCTCATAGCAAAAATTTCTCGATAACGCCCTATACTACCATCGTTAATTCGTAGGACAACAACAGCCTCATCCTGACCATCTAGATTCAGATCGCCTCGTTCTATTTTCTCGCAATGAACGGAGTAAGGTCCGTCGCGCTCAGCATCATGATTTACCCATTCCTTACCTTCCGGAGGCTGGTAGCCATATCCACCTTCTCTTAATTTAATACGAGTTTTATCTTTGGGGTAGTATTCGCCTTTTATAGAATAAGTAGAGTTTATCAGGGAATAGGCTTCGCTTAAATCTCCGTGAACAGATTCGCATCCAAGCAAGGCTTTGCTAACAAGGTCTGTTTGTTGGGTTTGTTGTTCAAGTTTAGTTTCGGCGCCTAAGATTATTTTGTCTTCATTAAAAAATGGGATAAGTCCATAATTTGACCATAAACTTCCTAAAACTAGAATTAATGTCGCGACCGAAATACTCCATAGTTTATTTCCATCTTGGTCGACCCCTTCAGTGTAAATGTTCCAGACTTTATCTTGATATTCGGTGGTACCTGGCCCGTATTTTTTTACGGCTTCTTCCCAGCCAAGCCAAACCCTCTGATTTCCTCGAATTATCTGAGCTTTATGATATAGCCAACGTACACCCCATTTAATACTTTCTTGGGGAGAATTGCCATTGGCATCTGGATAAAACAAGCGGACAATTTTACCTTCTTGAATTTCGTATTCCGTTTTCTTTATTCCGTCATCACGTAAGACATGTATGGCTGGGTCAGCCGGGTTTGCCATTTGCATTATATCCGGATGGCTTGGGTAGCGGTCCTTTTTGACGGGATAGTGACCCATTTTGCTTTCTACATAGATGATGGCTTTGACTAAGTTGGCATCAAGAAGCACTGGCGGGGAATTTATTTGGGCATTAAACTCTTGGTTCCATTGATATACAGTTTCCGCAATAAAGGTGTCATATAAATTATAGTCTTCGCCATTTGGACCAGGGTTATATGGCTTTGGTTTTATAACGGAAACTGGCTGGCTTTGTTCCGCTTCGAGTGTAATTAGAAAAACTGCAGTTTTTTTCCGAAAAAGCCTTCGGCGTTCCTGGACTTTGATTTCAAAATCGAATGTCTGGGGAAAGGTATTTGGATCAAGCTGAAGAGTAGCTTGGGTACTACCCTCATCACTAAAAATAAAGTCTTTTTCAGTAACTTTGATGGTTATATCAAGGGGTCCGCCGTTACCTAACTTGGCGATTTCTACATTTGGTTCAACCACAGAACCAAATATCATTTTTCGCTGCCACTCGTAATACTGGCCGGCAATATCAATTTCGATCTTGATATCATTACCAACCGGCTGGCCGGTGTATTCGATTTTTTTGAGTTTGATTTTTATTGGCCCGGGCATGAATTATAGTTTTATTTTAGTTTTTTTATTTTTGAGGTGCTATCTTTTTCCAAACTTTAATATGTGAAATATAACGAGCCTTTTTTAGTATCTCGGCTTTTAGCAATCTTATTCCAAATATAATCTGACGGAGTTCCCCCCCCTCGTTTTTGTTGCTGGTTTCATGCTGATATCATAGGGTAATAATAAATTTCGTGCTAGTTTGTTTGGTAAAAATAATCCAGAAGCCGCCAACCTCATGAAAGAAGTTAGCGGCCTCTGGAGCGGGTAAGAATGTCGCTCGCAACGAGCGAATCGGGGCATTCTTGCCCGTATGAGATGTGGCTCCGCCACTCATTTATACGCCAGAGAAAAAGCACTGCATTAGCAGTGCCCTTTCTCTGGAGCGGGTAGGGGGAATCGAACCCCCATCTCTACCTTGGCAAGGTAATATAATAACCATTATACGATACCCGCATATGGTGCCGAGCCCCAGAGTCGAACTGGGCACGCCTGCCTCTTCAGGGCAGCGCTCTACCGATGAGCTAGCTCGGCATGCGGCAAAGCTAAAACATTTTAGCTAAGCTCAGAAGATTTTTCAATGGTGCCGGCGGAGGGAGTCCAACCCTCAATCCCTTTCGGGCGGTCGATCTTAAGTCGACAGCGTATTGCAGTTCCGCCACGCCGGCGCAGAAATTTTTTGGAGGTCTGGACGGGAGTCGCACCCGTGTTAACGGTTTTGCAGACCGTTGCCTAACTGCTCGGCCACCAGACCACAAAAATATAAAAGTACTGCCTAATTATAACAAAAAAGACGGTTTTACTCAAGCTAAAAATAGCCTTATTGCAACACAACAAAAGACCCCTGCGCATTCGCCAGTGGCGAACCGGGGTCCGTGCGGGAGAATTTGTATGCCGCAATCCTTGCGGTCTGAATTAGAACTTCGTATCCATTCCGAGTACCCAGACCTTGTACGTCTTGCGCCCGTCCTCGACATCAGTGAGCGGTGTACTCACGAGCAGACTGGGACCGGCGCGCAGATGCGAGGTCAAACGGAACCGGATGCCGGCTTGGAACCGTCCGATCCAAGCAGCCTCGTTACCGAAGGCGCCCGAATCGTAGTCGGCCCGGGCCAGAGCCTGAAACCGTGCCAGGTTGTACTCGTCGCCGCTTGCGTAGCTGATGCCATTACGTACGAATGTACCCCGTTTTGGCAAGCGTCCGTGCACCGGCCAGTACGGCTCGAGCGCGGTAAGCGCGATAAAGCCGGCGCCAAGTGGCCGGGAGGCTTGGATCTTCAGGCTTGCCATATCCCCTTGGGATGAGTCGATCGGCGAGAAGAAGAGGTATGTGAGCGACCCGTCGAAGTCGAAACTTTTCACCTTGCCGCTGACGCCGACAGTAAGGTCGAGCTCGTTACCGTACTGGAGGTGGATGTTTTGGTCCGCACTGCGCGAGCCCCACACCGCGAAGTAGATCGGGCCTACCGGCAACGCGGCGTAGAGCTGGATCACGGTGGTGGAATCGATCCGCGCGCCGTTCTGCGGCACGTAGTCCGAGCGTACTTCCAGCGTGATGGACTGCGCCGCCGCCGTAAGCGGGGCGAGCAGGAGGCCGAGGGCTACCAGAATTGTCTGTCGCATATGGTCCTCCGGAATGCGTAGTGGGAAGGGGCTGTGCTACGGTTAACACCGTAATTTACAGCAAAATAATATATTTGTCAATACTTGTCCAACAATTGTTGACAACGGCCTGACAACGCAATATCATATAAAAATGAAAGACATCTTACCTGAATTACTTAAAGATCTCGGCTTTAGCGCCAAAGAAATTAAAATTTACTTGGCTTTGCTTAAATCTGGGCGCGCCACGCCGGCTAATTTAGCTAAAGCCACCAAGGTCAGCCGGCCGACTGTCTACAATATTGCCAAATCTTTAATAGCCAAAGGTGTGGCTTTGGAGGATTTGGGCGGTAAAACTTTATATATTGTGCCGCAGCCAGCTGATAACTTGAAAGATTTAATTAAGAAAGAAAAAGAAGAACTTCAAGTCAAAGAAAAGACAATTCAAAAAGTTGTTAATGAATTAAAACTTATCTCCGCAGACAAATTTTATCCCGTGCCTAAAATTCGTTTTATAGAACAGGAAAATATAAACGATTTTTTATATAAAGAGATGCCGCTCTGGACTCGGGATATCAGTAAAAAGGACAAAATATGGTGGGGCTTTCAGGACCACACCCTAGTCGAATATTACGAAAAATGGATACACTGGAGCTGGACACAAATGAATCCCCCCGATATAGAAGTAAGGCTCTTAACCAACCAGTCTAATATTGAAGAAAAAATGCGCGGTCGGTATGCCAAACGCGGTATGAAATTTTGGCAAGGGAAAATGAATTTTACGGCCACGACTTGGGTAGCCGGTGATTATTTAATAATGATAAACACCCGCCAGCCGCCGCACTATTTGGTGGAAATTTATGATGCCACCTTGGCGCATAATATGCGCGAGCTTTTTAGAAATATTTGGAATTTAGTTAAATAAAAAAGCGCCGCGAGGCGCTTTTTTAAATCTATTCTGTTTTTTCTGTTTCTGCAGGGGGTGTACCTACGGCCTCATCAGCCTTGGGTTTGGCTGACTCCTCAACTGGTTTTTCTGAAGCACTTTCTTCAGGTTTCTGTTCAGGCCGGGTTAGAGCTTTCAAAGAAAGACCCAAGCGGTGCTCTTCCGGTTCGATATTGATAATCTTGAACTCGCGCTCTTCGCCAGATTTCAAAACCTCGGATGGATCCTTTGGCGCCGGCTCGGCGAGCTCGCCAATGTGAGCCAATCCTTGAATATCCTGATCTAGTTCCACAAAAGCACCAAAAGGCAAAAGTTTAGTCACGGTACCCTTTACAATATCACCCGGCTTATACTTTTTAACGGCGTCCTGCCAAGGATCTTGCTGGAGTCTCTTGATGGAAAGAGAAATACGATTATCATCAATGGAGATAATTTGCGCTTTTACCTGATCGCCCACTTTGGCAATGTCTTTAGGATCATCGATTCTTTGCCAAGCTAATTCCGAAATGTGGACTAGGCCTTCCAAAGTTTCATCTTTGTTAAACTTAACAAAAGCACCGAAATCCACCACGCCGGTGATGGTACCTTCGATTACATCGCCAACTTTTAGCTTTTCCATCTTTTGTTCAAGCTCGGGCTCGATGACCGCTTTTTCGGAAACGATCAGTTTTTCTTCCTTGGGGTCGGCGGTAATAATTTGCACGTGGAAGTTTTGGCCAACGTACGATTTCAGAATTTCCAAGATTTTATCCTTGGCGCCGTCTTCTACGCGCGGGTAGTGCTCGGTAGTTAATTGCGAAACCGGCAAGAAACCGGTGACGCCGTTGATTTCAATGAGCAAGCCACCTTTGTTGGCATCAAGAATTTTAGTGGCAATGATTTCTTTGCCTTCCATTTTTTCACGGAGCGTCAGCCAAACACGTTCGTGTCCAGCCTGCCTAAAGGAAAGCTCAACCATGCCGGCATCGTTGTCCGGATCAAGCACGGAGGCCATCACCGGCGTACCGGCTTTGAGGTTAGAAAGGTAGGTTTTATCATCATAAAGTTCGCGTCCGCGGACCACGCCCACGCCAATTTGTGGAATTGATAACAACACCTCATTTTTACCGACCGATAAAACAAAGCCTTCGACTACGTCGCCGGCTTTAAGCGCCTTAAGGTTATCCGGGAACTTATTGGCCAAATCTTGCATTGATTTGGGTATCTCTTCGATGGCCAGGCTAGGCGCAGCAGCCTCGGCTACGGAAGGATTTGGCGAAATTGCCATAAAAACAGTCACTTTCTTACCTACCCCCTCTGGGGGCAAAGGTATCAAAGATTGTAGCAAAAAAGTGGATTTGAGGCAAGCCCCGGGCTTTTAAAGGGTCTTAATTTTTGTTATAATTTATTAGGGATTAAAGTTCATAATTTAGTTATAAGTTCTAACTCTCAAACCGTAAATCCTAAATCTTCAATTAAAACTTTAGGATTTACCTGCCTGCCGGCAGGCAGGTAAATTAGAATTTAGGATTAGGAGCACCAGCGACATTTATGACTCTAACTTGGTACGGTTTATCTAGTTTTAAAATTACCAATACCGGCGGCGAAGTAGCCGTCGTTACCGATCCTTTTGCCAAGGATTCGGGCCTTACGCCTCCGCGCGGCGCGGCTGATATCGTGCTTATTTCCAAGGATGACGAATTGCATGGTAATGTTGATGGCATTACCGGCGATCCTTTAATTATTCGCAATCCGGGTGAATTTGACGTCAAGGGCATCCACATTAGGGGTATTTATCCGGGCCCGTCCGGTTTAACGGGCAACCCCGAAGACGAAAATATCATTATTTATCAACTCGAGGTTGGTGGCGTAAAAATTGGTTTTTTGGGAGCCTTTGGCGCGCGTGAGCTGACTGAACATCAATTGGATGAGTTGGGGGTGATCGATGTACTGCTTGTGCCGGTGGGGGGGAACCATGGTGTGGTCAATTGGGAATGGGCTTCGCACATAGTGCAGCAGGTTGAACCGAAATTCGTGGTACCTTGTTATTTTGAGCAAAAGGGATTAATTTTCGATCTTGATTCGCCAACCAAGTTTATTAAAGAACTGGGCGGGGAGCCCCGCACTGAAGATCGACTGACGCTCAAGGCTAAGGATACTCTCATTGAGACAACCCAAGTGGTGGTTTTGAATCCGCAAAGATAAAAGATAAATGTCGGACTTTTGGCAAAATCTGCAGAATCAATCAAACGACCATAAGTTAGCGGTTAGTTTTTTCTTAACATTGCTGGCGGCCGCCGTGCTGGTGCCAGTTTGGATTTGGCATACTAATAATCTTGCCTTTAACTCGAAAAAGTCAGAAGTGGCGGCTAAAGACCGTCGCGCTGAATCTGCTGCGTCCGATTTAAACAATATGGGCGAAAACGTGGGCGCCGCCTTGAGCGAAATCGGCAATCCTCTCGATAGGATAGATGAAAATTTGGTTGGTCAGTTTAGCCAGCCCGTTAGCGTTACCTCAACGCAAACTAAGGATGGTGCGCTGTTGGTTTACTTTCAGGTGGCCAACAACACTTTGGCTGATTTAATTGTGCCTACCAGCCTGGCCAGTTTAAGATCAGGGCAGGGCGACGGCGAAATTTTATTGGAAAAAGTCACGAACAGCGACGGGCAACCTCTGCCGCCGCTGGTGGCGGCCGGTAAAACGCAGGACGGCATTTTATATTTTTCGCAGGTATTAAACGGTTCATATGAACTTAAGTTCACCGGGTTGCGTTATCAATCCGGCGACGAAAACGAATTTGAGCAAGTAATAAATTTAGAAGTAAAAGATTCCTGGCAACCGAGATCATAGTCACGTAACACGTATCATGTATCACGTATCAATAAAATTTAACCCAAGCAATTCAGATTATCTACATTCTTTTGTTATGTGTTACGTGCTACGTGATTAATGAATAAATATGGCTAAAGAAGAAAACATTATTCCAACTATCGGTACGGTTAAACCTCGGTTGCTCGAGGATGAAATGCGCGAAAGCTATTTAAGCTACGCCATGAGCGTGATTGTGGCGCGCGCTTTGCCGGATGTGCGCGATGGCCTTAAACCCAGTGCTCGGCGCATTCTTTATTCAATGCTTGGTTTAGGTCTCCGGGCCAATGCCAAACATCGCAAATCGGCCACCGTGGTCGGTGAAGTTTTGGGCAAGTATCACCCGCATGGCGATGCCGCGGTTTATGACGCCATGGTCCACTTGGCCCAGGATTTTTCCATGCGTTACCCCTTGATAAACGGTCAAGGCAATTTTGGTTGTTTTACGAAAGATACCAAGGTAAAGCTAACTGATGGCCGCGATCTAACTTTTGGCGAACTTGTCGAAGAATACAAGCGTGGTAAAAAGAATTACACCTATACCATTAATAAACTAGGACTTATCTCAATCGCAGAGATTAAGCATCCAAGACAAACTAAAAAGAATGCCGAACTGGTCGAGGTTTCGCTTGATAATGGCCAAAAAATTCGCTGCACGCCGGATCATAGATTTATGCTTAGAGACGGCAGTTATCAAGAAGCACAGTATCTCTCTGAGGGCGAGTCGTTAATGCCGCTTTATGAAAAAATTTCAGAAAAGACGGATAGACTAAAGCGTGAAGGCTATATTTTAATTTATCAGCCAAAAACAGATGATTGGATTCCAGCGCATCATTTGGCGGATAATTACAATCTAACTAATAAAATATATCCCAAGAGTGCCGGCCGTGTGCGCCACCATATTGATTTTAATAAAATAAACAACAATCCGGATAATATTTTACGTCTCCAGTGGGGCGAACATTGGAAAATTCATTATAAACAGGCTAAGAAACAACATCAAAATCTTGATTACCGAGAAAAGCTTGCTAGGGGACGCAATAAGTACTGGTCCAGTAAAGAAGTGCGCGCTGAGTATGCTCGCCGTATTTCAGAAAAGAATAAGACCAACTGGCAAGACGAATCTTACCGTGAAAAGATGAGACAATTTTTGAGTGAAGTCAACAAGAAGTTCATGGCCGAACATCCGGAAAGACGCGCAGAAATCGGCGCCCGGACAAGTATTGTCTTAAAAAATCTATGGCGGGATCCGAAATATCGTGCCTTTATGCACGAAAAGATTATCAAAGGTAATAAAAACCATACTACCAATAAAACCGGCTGGCGCAAGTTTATTAAAATTTGTAAAGAAGTTATAAACCGCGGCTTTTCGCTTAATGAAGCTAACTACGAGCAAACAAGAAAAGAGTTATATCCAACTCTCGCCGCTACTTCCTGGCAATTGGGCCTTAACAAATATTACCAAAATAACCCAAATTTAATTTATCAAGAAATTAATAAAAACCACCGGGTAGTAAAAGTAAAACAATTAAGCGAGAAAGAAGATGTGTATGATCTCACCATTGATCATAGTCATAACTTTGCGCTCGCTAGTGGTATTTTCGTTCACAATTCTTTAGACGGCGATCCGGCCGCGGCCTACCGATATACCGAGGCCAAGCTGACGCCGATCGCCGAAGAGTTATTAGCTGATATTGAAAAAGATACTGTTGATTTTCGCGATAACTTTGATGGCAGGTATAAAGAACCCTGGGTTTTGCCAGCCAAGCTCCCGCAGCTTTTAATGAACGGCACTCTTGGCATTGCCGTGGGTATGGCCACCGACATCCCGCCACACAATTTAGGTGAACTGATGGATGCCCTTTCCGCTCTAATTGACGATCCGGAGCTGACCACCGAAGATCTCCTGCAGTGGGTTCATGGTCCCGATTTTCCAACTGGCGGCATTATCTATGATTGGAACGCTATCAAGCAGGCTTATGCCACGGGCAAAGGCAGTATTGTCATGCGGGCCAAGACCGATATTGTTGAGGAAAAGTCCGGCAGCTTCCAGATTATCATTTCGGAAATTCCTTATCGCGTTAACAAGGCCACTTTGCTGGAAAAGTTTGCGGATCTTGTCCGCGATAAAAAAGTGGACGGCATTCGCGATTTGCGCGATGAGTCCGATAAAGACGGCGTGCGCATTGTGGTAGATCTTAAGAAAGAAGCGGTGCCCAACAAGGTGCTAAATCAGCTCTTTAAGTACAGTCAGCTTCAGGACACTTTCCACATGAACGCGCTGGCTTTAGTGGATGGGCTTGAGCCGCAGGTGCTTAATCTCAAAGATATTTTAGAGCATTTCCTAAAGCACCGCGTGAATGTGGTCACCCGCCGTTCGCGTTTTGAACTGGAACGCGCCAAAGAACGCGCCCACATTTTGGAGGGTTTAAAGAAGGCGCTTGATCACATTGATGAAGTGATTAAGACGATTAAGAAATCCAAAGACCGCGATGACGCGCGCACGCAATTAATTAGCAACTTTAAGTTGACCGAGATTCAGGCTAACGCCATTTTGGAAATGCGCTTGCAATCTTTGGCCGGTCTCGAGCGCCAGAAGATTGAGGATGAATTGGCGGAGAAGAAAAAGCTCATTGCCGAACTGGAAGATCTTTTAAAGTCGCCGAAGCTTATTGCGGGCGTAGTTAAAACGGAATTACTCGAAATGAGAGAGAAGTATGCGGATGAACGCCGCACTAAAGTTATCAAAGGCGCGGTGGGCGAATTCAGCGTGGAGGATTTAATTCCAGAAAGTGACGTGATAGTCCAAATCACTGAATCCGGTTACGTAAAGCGCGTGCCGGAAACCACTTACCGCACGCAGGGCCGGGGCGGTAAAGGCGTGATTGGCCAATCTCTTAAAGAAGAAGATGTGGTGAGGTATATCCGTCAGGCCAATACGCATGACGATATTCTCTTCTTTACCAATTCCGGCAAGGTTTTCCAAACCAAAGTTTACGAACTGCCGGAAGGCTCGCGCACGGCCAAGGGTTCGGCTTTGGTAAATTTTTTGCAGCTCGGCTCCCAAGAAGTGGTCACCGCTGTCTACATCCTTTATAAAAAACAAGAGCAGCCGAAGTACTTGGTCATGGCTACCCGCGAAGGCGTGATCAAGAAAACACCGATGGAAGATTTTGCGAATGTCAGACGTAATGGCCTTATTGCCATAAACCTCCACGCGGGAGACAGTTTGGAATTTGTTAACGGTTCATTGGGGGGCAGTCATATTATGCTCACCTGTTCGGACGGTCAGGCCATTCGATTTGTGGAAAAGGACGTGCGAGCCATGGGCCGTTCGGCCGCCGGCGTGCGCGGTATCAGGGTTAAAAAAGACCATCGCGTTACTTCGATGGATATTTTGGATCCCCAAAATCCGGGCGAACTTCTAGTCATCGGCCAAAACGGTTACGGTAAGCGCACTAAAGTGTCCGAATTCAAGACCCAGCACCGCGGCGGCTCCGGCATCAAAGCCATGCAAGTGACCAAGAAAACCGGCAATGTGGTTTCCATGTTTGTTATTCCCGAGGGGACTGACGCGGATTTAGTTTTATTATCCAAGCAGGGCCAAGCCATTCGCGTACCGCTTAAGCAAGTCCCCACCATTGGCCGGGCCACGCAGGGCGTGCGCATTATGAAGCTCGATGCAGGGGACTTGATCGCGTCGGCCACTATTATTTAAAAAGAGTTTTTGATTGGCGCGGTTAATAATACCTAGTCTAGGTTGTACAACAAAATCTGGATATCCAGATTTTGTTGTTTTATGTCGTAATGACTTAAGGACTAATTATTCTGGCGTAGACTACTAAATTATGGCTGTAGCGGCCAAGGCCTCTTTGAAATTTGCCGCTGCAGGTGATCAGGCGCAGGCCCGGGTAGTCTATGGCTCCGTAAACTTTTTGGGTGGGGAAGTTATTTTGCGAATATTCTTCCTTGCCTTCCACCGCGAAAACAATCGTGGCGCCGTCCGAACGTTCCACCTGGATGGTGTCGCCAATTTGCAGTTGATTAAGATTATAAAAAATAGCTTTCCCAAAATTTGAATCTTTATGGCCGACCATCACGGCCGGTCCCACTTCGCCCGGCGGCGGCGCATAAACATACCAGCCAACTTTGTTCGTATCTTTGGGCACCTGCAGACTGCCGTCTTTTTCTAAGCTTAAATCCACGATACTGCTTTGCACATTAATTTTTGGGATTGTTATTTTAATTGGCTTGATATTCTGCTTTTGTTGGGTGGGAATTTCTGAATCAGGGGCCGGCGGTTTTTCCGTTTTGCCATAGGTTGCTAAAAACAGAAGTAAGACAAGCGAGATAATGCTAAGCATCGCCGCAGAATAGCTGCGGCGATGCTTTTCCTGTTCCGTTTGCTCCGGTTTTCCTGGCGCGCTAGGCATCACTCTTTATTTTACTCTGTCTGGAAGCCAGTATCCCGCTTAAGGACATCAAGGCAAGGGCTAGAGCGACCAAGGTCATGCCGTCGGCACCGCCGCCACCAGCCGCCACGCCACCGGTCGGCATGGGAATAGATTCGCCCAGAACGCCTTCTTCATTGTCAGCCGGACCTGGCAATATTGCCGGCGGAGTTATCAGAACCAAACCGTTCGGGCAGACTGCCTGCACGCTCAAGTTGCCCGTGGCACCGGCCGGTACAATAATGTGTTCATTAAAGTTGCCGACGTTGTTCGTGACATTGGCGTTAATCAGAAACGTAGTTCCGGCCGAGCTAATAAGAGAGATCGGCACAATGTTGCCGGTTGTTGCGCCCGGACACAGACCCAGCACGTTTACGTCACTGCCTACGGTCAGCGGATCGCTGATCATTAGGAATGGTTCCTGGGCTAGGGTCAATGATGGCATCATATAAACTGCCAGCATCAGCATTGCCACGCCTATCAAAATTTTATGGTTAATTATCTTTCTCATAGTTTTGACCTTTCTCTTAATTATCAAATCTGATGTGAGGCCAGATTATATTTTTTTGTACCTTTGTGCATTGGTCATTAAGCACAATAAAAAAGAAGGCCGCCGCCTTCTTTTTAGGGCTCAAAGCTTATCTTTTAACGGAATAATGTCGTCGCGTAGCTGCCGTATACTCCCAAACCGATTTGGCGGTATGGTCCGACCATATTTTTATTGTGGCCGGGGCTTGCTTTCCACATTTCAAACAGACGCTTCGCTGACGAAAAGCCTTTGGCTAAATTTTCGGCGTAGCAAGTAGTATTTTGGGCGGCGCAGCGTTCGTAAAACATGGAGCCGTCCGGCCCGGTGTGGCTAAAGTGTCCGGTTTGCTGCATGGTTACCGAATAATCGTACGCTACTTTGTTTAAAGCGCTATCGTAGGTTAATCTGCCCAGGCCCTGGCTTGCGCGATAATTATTGATCAAACATAAAAACTGCGCGGCAAAAGTACCGGTTTCGCAGCTGGTTGGCGTAGGCGCCGGCGCCGGTGCGGGAGTGGGCGTGTTGGTCGCAACCGGGTTTGGCGCCGGTGCAGGCGCTGTTTGCAGTTTCGGCGCTGGCACGGCGGCAGTCGCAGATGCTGGCTGGGATATTTCAGTCGGTTCTGAAGTTTTTTGCGGTTCAGCATTGGCCGCAGGTGCGTCTGTTTTATTCTCAATCACAGCGGCCAAGGCCTGACTTTCGATTTTGTTTTTTGGTATTTGGGAAACGGTGATAAGGCTTAGGGCAACTAACGCGATAACGAAAAATTTCAATTTAACCATGTTAATATTCTACCTTTTTTTAGCACCTCAAAGAAGCTATGTTGTATGAGGCAAATATGAAAAAATCATAAAATAAAAAATCTCCATACGGAGATTTTTTGGTGCGCCCGCCTGGGCTCGAACCAGGGACCTTCGAGGTATAAGCTCGACGCTACTACCAACTGAGCTACGGGCGCATGTAGATAATGTAATGAATTTGTACGTCTACGTCAATGAAAAGTTAGCGTAGCGGCTTTTCGTTTGGGCGTTAAAGCATTTCAGGTTATAATGAAGCCAATCAAACTAATTTTGCTTAAAATGGAAACCACTATTATCAAGGGTACTGATCTGGCGGACAAGGTAAAGACAGAAGTGCAAAATCAAATTACGGAATTTAAAGCCAGGGGCATTGCCCCTTGTTTGGCCGTAGTGGTGACTGGCCATGATCCCTCGGCGCAGTCTTATCTTAAAGCCAAGCAGCAATTGGCTGAAAGTTTGGGCGTACGGTTAGACGTTATAAATTTTTCGGAAAGTGCGGATCAAGCCCAACTTGAGCAAAAACTAATTGAGTTATCCGCCGATCCTTCCCGGCATGGCATTATGGTTGAATCGCCGCTGCGGGCCGGACTTGATGCGTTAGCCGCCATGCGCCACATTGATCCCAAAAAAGATGTCGATGGCTTGACGCCTTTTAATTTAGGCTTAGCCCTTTCCGGTCGTGAGGAACAAGCCATGCTGGCGCCTACCCCCCAGGCCTGCCTAAAGCTTTGCGAAAGCGTAACGGATCTTTCCGGCAAAAAGGTAACGCTGGTTGGCCGCGGCCGCACCGTGGGCCGGCCTTTAATACCCTTGCTTTTGAATCGCCACGCCACCCTCACTGTTTGCCACACCAAAACCGTTGACCTCAAAGCCGCCGTGCAAACGGCGGATGTCGTGATAGTTGGCGTGGGCAAACCGAAATTAATAACCGCCGATTATTTGGGCGAGGGCCAAATTATAATTGACGCCGGTATTAATGTTTTAGAAGAAAAGATCGTGGGCGATGTTGATTTTGATCGGGCCCTTGGCAAAGCGGCGGCTATTACGCCGGTTCCGGGCGGCGTAGGGGTGTTGACCACAGCCCTTATTTTTCAGAATTTAATTAAAGCCGTAAATTTACAAAATCAAACATGACCTCGTCTATTTGGAATTGGAAGCTTGAAGATTTATTGGCAAAAACCGCGAGCCCCGAGCCCACGCCCGGCGGCGGCGCGGTGGCCGTGGCCACCGGTTGTTTAGGCATAGGTTTGGTGATTATGGCCTTAGCCGTTACCGGCAAGCGTCAAAACGCGTCTGCGAATGAAATAGGTAAACTAATTAGCCAGGTTAAGGAAAGAGTTAAGAATTTACAGCCTTTCGCTGATCGCGATATCGAGGCCTTTAAGAATTATATGGATGCTTTGGCCTTGCCCAAAGACACTGCCGAGCAAAAGCAAAATCGCGGACAGGCTCTGCACAACGCGGCCATGAATGCGAGCACGGTGCCTCTGGACGCCGCGCGGGAAATGCTGGCCGCGCTTAAGCTTGCCAATAATGCCTTAACGGTGATTGAGGGGACCATTGTCAGTGATGTGATTACCGGCGCGCTGCTGCTTAATAGTTCTTTGCAGTCTGTTTTATAC
>CAZSSD010000007.1:0-24111 GCA_964609765.1 uncultured Candidatus Saccharibacteria bacterium
CCAATGCTCTGGCCATGGCCTTGGATATTCCGCTAGTGCGCGTGCATCACACCACTGGCCATATTTATGCTAATTTCATTAGTGTTGATAACAAAATCGACATCAACAAAATAAAATTTCCAGTGCTGGCTTTAAGTGTCTCCGGCGGCCACACCGAACTAATTTACATGAAGTCTCATCTTAATTTTAAAAAAATAGGCGCCACGTTGGACGACGCGGCCGGCGAGGCCTTTGACAAAACCGCCAAGGTTTTAGGGCTGCCTTACCCGGGCGGACCGGAAATTTCTAAACTGGCGCCGGAAGGAAATCCGGCCGCTTACAATTTCCCTCGGCCGATGCTGCGCGATAAATCTTTAAATTTTAGTTTTGCCGGACTTAAGACTGCGGTTTTGTATACTGTCCAAAAAATGTCTAAAGAAACTTTAAAAGTAGAGAGGGCAAACCTAGCCGCTTCAATTCAACAAGCTATTGTCGATAGTCTAGTTGGCAAAACCTTGCAAGCCATAGAAAAATATAAACCAAAAACATTTACCCTGGGGGGCGGTGTGGCCGCAAACTTAAAGCTTCGCCAAACTTTGGCCGAAAAAATCAGCACAGAGTTTCCGGGCGTAAAATATTTCCAACCGCAAATATCATTATCAACTGACAACGCGGCTATGATCGCCGCCATCGGCGCTATCAGTTTTGCTAAAAAAATAACAAAGCCCAGTGGCTCGGCCGTGGGTTCAAGGTGGCAGATATAAAAAAATAACTACCCTTGCGGGCGGGAGCAGTAATTGTTATATTTAGATCAATAGCGTTGAGTGGGGCTGTCACCCCATGATGCTGGCGGAAGAAATCCTATTGGAAACTAGACCCGTCCGTGGCTCACGTAACGAGCAAAATGAAGTTAAACATCAAGTTGGTACCGTCTGCGGACTTAAATTCGTGGACACTTGAGGCACTAATTAAGTGTCTTTTTATTTTATGAAAGAACTTCCAAAAGCTTACAATCCAGCGGAGGGCGAACAAAAAATATACAAGCTCTGGGAAGAGTCGGGTTATTTTAATCCGGACAATTTGCCTGATGCCGAAAAACGGGAACCTTATACCATTATAATGCCGCCGCCCAATGCCAACGCGCCCTCGCATGTCGGCCACGCTTTGGGCTACACCATTCAGGATATTTTGATTCGCTACAACCGCATGAAAGGAAAGCGCGCGCTTTGGCTTCCCGGCACTGACCACGCCGGCTTTGAAAGCCAGGTTGTTTTTGAAAAAAAACTGGAAAAGGAGGGCCGTTCGCGCTTTAAAATGGAGCGTGAAGAATTTTATAAAGAGATCTGGGATTATGTACAGCAAAACAAACACATTTCCGAAGAAGCCATCAAGCGCTTGGGTGCGTCCTGTGACTGGAGCCGAAACATATTTACCCTTGATGCCGAAATTATAAAAATCGTTTACCAGACATTCGCGCAAATGCACAAAGACGGCTTGGTTTACCGCGGCGACCGCATTTCCAACTGGTGCCCTAAACATCAAACAGGTCTTTCTGACCTCGAAACCAAATACGAAGAGCGCGCAGAACCCCTCTTCTACTTAAAATACGGCCCCTTTGCCATTGCCACCGCGCGGCCGGAAACCAAATTCGGCGACAAATATGTGGTGATGCACCCGGCGGACAAGCGTTACCAGCAATACAAGCATGGCGACAAAATAGATCTGGAGTGGCTCAACGGCCCGGTTACGGCCACCATAATCAAAGATGAGGCCATCGACATGGAATTCGGCACAGGCGTAATGACCATTACGCCGTGGCACGACGCGGCCGACTTTGAAATTGCCCAAAGACATAATTTGGAAAAAGAGCAGATTATCGACAAATACGGAAAGCTCCTCCCTGTGGCCGGGGAATTTGCCGGCATGAAAATAAAAGAAGCGCGGCCTCTGATTGTCGAGAAACTAAAAAACAAGGGGCTTTTGCAGAAAATGAATGAACACTACAAACACAGTGTTCAGGTTTGCTACAAATGCGGCACAGTGATTGAACCGCAGATTATTCCGCAGTGGTTTGTGGCCATGACTAAGCCTTTGCCCGACGGCCGGCCCAGCCTCCGCGATATGGCGGTTCAAGCCGTAGCCAAAGGCGAAGTTAAATTTGTCAGCGAACGTTTTCAAAAGATATTCATGCACTGGATGGAAAACCTGCATGACTGGGCCATCTCGCGCCAGATTGCGTGGGGCATATCAATCCCAGTTTGGTATTGTGGAAGCGTGGAAAAACCGGCTTTACCAACAATGGGTTTTCATGAGACTATTGCGCCAGAATTGGATAAAGGCAAATCCCGAACTTACCGCTTGCGGGACCACGGTCTAAAAGTCGGTGATAAGTTTGCCTTAGAAAATAGCGGAACCAAAGCATTGATTTATTACGCAACCATGACGGGAGTGAAAGAAACAACGGTCGGCCAAATTGCACTGCCTGATTTTAAGCACAGCGGCAAATACCAAACCACCGACGAGCTAATATTGGCCTTTAAACGCTTGCATCCCGAAAAAGATATTACAGCAAACACGCCTGCCTGGGTATACGATTACGAGCTCGAGCCTTTGCCTAAAGATTGTGGCTCAATTGTTGTTTCCGACACCAAACCGAAAAAATGCCCAGCCTGCGCCGGCGAAAACCTAAAACAAGATCCAGACACTTTTGATACTTGGTTTTCATCCGGACAATGGCCGTACGCGACCATGATGGCAAACGACGCCAAGCACGGCACAAAGACTCTGGAGACTTACTACCCTACGCAGGTGATGGAAACCGCCTGGGATATTCTTTTCTTTTGGGTAGCCCGCATGATTATGTTTTCTTACTACCGCACCGGCAAGCGGCCTTTTGAGCATGTTTTTCTCCACGGCTTAGTGCGCGACAAGGATAAGCAAAAGATGAGCAAGAGTAAAGGCAATGTTATTGACCCCTTGGGCGTGATTGACACTTACGGCACGGACGCCCTTCGTTTTGCCCTTATTTTTGCGACCGCCGCCGGCAATGACACCCCCCTGTCCGAGGAGCGCATAAAAGGCATGAAACATTTTGCCAACAAGCTTTGGAACATAGCCAGATTCATCCAGATGAATCTGGAAAATCCTAAATTCCAAATCCTAAATCCTAAACAAAACCAAAAACCAAAGCCCAAAACGGAAGCAGATAGAGAAATACTGGCAAAGCTAGACCAAACGATCAAAGAAGTTACCGAGGATCTTGAAAACTTTAAATTGCACGAAGCAGCCCAAAGTATTTACCAATTTACTTGGCATGAATTTGCCGATATCTACATTGAGGCTAGTAAAAATCAATTAGGCTCCCCGGGGTCGGATCCAGGGGAATCTGAATTGCGGGAAAGCACTCAAAAAATACTACTCTACTGCCTGACTAATATTCTCAAGCTCCTTCACCCCTTCATGCCGTTTGTCACCGAGGCAATCTGGCAAAACCTTGAAAACAAAAATCTACTAATGATCGAACCCTGGCCCCATTAGAATAGGCCAAAATTAATGGCGGCGGATTTTATTGCCGCTAAGACCCTCATATTTCCTCCTGGCCGTCTCTTCGGCACGTTGAAGCTTACCGTAATCTTCGGCCATTTTTGTCTGCTCGCTAGTCCAGACGGTGTCGTTGATTTTTTCCAAATGCGCGCCGAACTTAGTGATAAACTCGGAAATCGGCAAATCCTGGTTCAAAAGTTCGGCCGGTATTTGTATTCCCGCTGTTGCATCCCTTAGGTGCGATCTCAAATTTTCTATCCTCGTCTCAGTAGCCCGCTTGCTCTCCTGGGCAGCTTTAAGCTCTCCTTGTTTTGTCGTAAGCATGGCCTCAAAAGCCGCCTTCTCTCTAGCAAAGGCACCCCTCTTAACAAAATTTACCGTGGTCCGGTCTATATCAGCCTGACTATCTTTTATATATTTATGAAGGCCGGTTGCTCCTCTGCGGTTTCTTTCGTCTGCTTCTTGCCCTATTTCGTTTTCCAATCCTTGAATCTGTTTCTTCAAATCCCCAAGTGCATAGTTTAGGTCAGGCAGATAGAAATTATAACCTTCGCCGTCGCTGCTGGAAGTAATGCGCAGCGTCTCCTCGCCCGGCTTCTCGGGCGGCCTGGGTATTACCGCCGCTTCTTGTTTCAGATACCCAAGTTCAACCATAGCTTTTCGAACCAAAGGCTTTTCTCTATTAATCCGCCTATACTCGGCGGCAAAATCGGCTTTGCTTACGTCGCGGCCGTCAAGCTGCGTGCGCTCCTCGCCAACCCTTTTTAGCTCTTGATAAGCCCAGTCGGCCTCCACTCTGGCCGCGAGTTTTGCCTTTGTCTCTTCTGCTTCTTTATTTAACCCCTTATCTATTTCCGCAACCCTGGCGCTTATGCCGCCCAAAGAGTCGGGCGCCCTGTGATCCTGAATGGTCCCCTTACCCAAATTTTGTACTAGTTCCTGGGTGCTATTGTGAAGCTTTGGCCGGCCAGTTTCATCCGCGTCCGTCAATTTTTCGTCCCTGCGCATTCCCGATACCCGGATATATCCTCTGTCAAGCCAGCCGTTAATCGGCCCAACCGCACCTTGCGCAAAGGCGTCGCGCACCTGCGCAAGCATCTCGTCCATCATGCCAATAAGCTGGTTCACGTATTCGGCAAAAAGTTTGAAATTTGGCAGCTGATCAAGCCGTCCTTCAATGTCGGCAATGGCGCTTCGGCCATGGAGATTCTGGGAAATATCGCGCGCGTTCTCAACTGCTTTTTGGGCAAAATCACGGAGACCATAGACCTCTTTGCCAATATATTTTTGCCATCGCTCCATCGCTCCAATGCCAAAACCTGCGTTGTTGTGAGTGACACCTTCCCAGATACTTTGCAAAAGAGCCTGCATTATCATTTCGCCCAGTTCCGCATTACCACGACCAAAACCATAACGGTCCGGACTTTCCCAATCTATCTTTGCTTTTATCTCCCGTGCCGTTTTCGGGCCTTCTTTGCCTTCTCTTGCCAATCCATTTATAGCGCGCGAAAACTCTTCCAATTTAGTTAAATAACGGGAAACTGCCGCGTCGGCAAGCTCCCTGCCCTCTTCGCACCAACGACTTATCTCCGCCAAATCGCGGCTTAAAGTCTCCACCGGATAAGTTTTCTCTGTAATGCGGGGCTGCCCCCAACCGGGCTCAGCAAAAGAAATTTTAAATTTCAGGCCTTCCTTTTTTCTTTTTTCCGCAAGTTCAGCGTCAACGGCAGCGTTGTGGAATTCAATTATTGCTCCTTTAACAAGCTCGGACCCTTCCTCGCCATAGGATTTTGCTTCTGCCACGTCTTTTTCATCAACCAATACCGCATAGGTATCAAAGCGATGTTCTACGGCACCCTTCCCCCAACGCTGCTTATGCCTTTCGCCTACCGTTCGCCTCACTTTCTCTACCTTGCCCGTTACAGTTTGATCTTTAGTATCTTGGATCTCTTTTTCCACTATGCCCAGTTCGGCCACTAGAGCGGGCCTTATCTTGGCAACCCTAGTTAACACATCTTCATCATCCCCAAAATTGAAATCTATATTAGGAAATTTTTCACGGACTTTTTGCATAAAATTGGCAAGCTCGGTTTCATAAGCTTGCTCAACTCGGTCTTGTTCTTCTAGCTTTTGTTTTAAATCAACTATTTCCGGGGCAGTGGCATATCTTTCCCAAAAACTATTCTTGGGAAAATCGTTCTCAGTTTGCTTAGAAAGCTCTAAGAATCGTCGATATTTTTCGTCAACATCTTTCTTGGCTTTCCCATATTCCTCTCTTGCCTTAGATAAACCGGCCCCGCTGAATCGGGTTGAATCTTCAATAAATGCGGCAAGTTCAGCCCGCCGTCTTTCGCCAAAATCTATGAGGCGATAGCGTTCTACCTCGTCATTAGAGCTACGCTGAAGTTCTTGAGATCTTGCCGAAGTTGCTGGAAAAGTAGCGGCAAAAGCGGCCTCTTGCTGGGCAATGAGCGCCTGTCTTGCTTGCGCTTCGTGAACCTTTTTCTCGTCTTGTAAGCGAAGCTCTTCCTGGTTTCTCTCTTCAGCTTCTCTTTCCTCTGACAAACGAGCGAGCATTGCTTCCAAAGACTCGCCCGCCCCTCCTGATTCTGATTCGTCCGGATTATGAGATGGTACTTCTGGCATTATTTTTGTTTTTAGGATTTTAAATTATCTAAAATTATTATAGCATACCAAACGTTTAATTGCAAACTATCCACCCGTTTGATCTGCACGCCGCGCCATTCCAATAATGTCTCTTCAATGTGGTCCAGCTCCTTAATCGCTTCTTCGTCTTCTTTTAAGGCAGAGCTATAGTCTGTCAAAAACACGGCGCTTGTGTCTTCAAACCATTCTTTCAATTCCATGTACCGGAATGGCTGTTCTAAAATTTCCCGGCATCGGATATCAATAAAACAAAATTGCTGATGATCGAATCCGGGCCAAAATAATAAAAAACCGCTCGCAAGAGCGATTTTTTAGACAGATTGTCCGGTCAATTCTTTTATTTGCCTTTCTAAATTCTCAACTTGCTGGCGCAAATCTTCAGCCGACTCGCCGTCGTCCATCGCCTGCAAATAAATACGCCGAGCCTCCGCTAACTGCCCCTCTAAATCGGTTAAATGATCAATGGAGTTTTTTAAAATCTCGGCCATGTTACTTTTTGAAATTAACAATCTTGTCCACAATTCCATACTTTTTGGCTTCCTCGGCGGACATGAAGTAATCGCGGTCAGTATCTTTTTCTATTTTCTTTATGGATTGGCCGGTATGGCGAGCCAATATTTTATTAACCTGATTTTTTACGCGTATCATTTCCCTGGTATGAATCTCTACATCCGTGGCTTGTCCAGAAGCACCACCCAAAACTTGGTGGATCATAACACGGGCATTCGGCAGCATCCAGCGTTTGCCTTTAAAGCCTGCAGCCAGAAGTACGGCCGCGGCCGAAGCGGCCTCACCCAAACAGATGGTGCGCACATCCGGCTTTACAAACTGCATGGTATCGTAAATGGCCAAAGCGGCCGTCACTACGCCGCCCGGTGAATTTATATAGATTTGAATGTCCTTTTTAGAGTCGTCGGCGTCCAAAAACAAAATCTGGGCAATCACCAAATTGGCTACGTAGTCATCAATGGCGTCGCCGATAAAAATAATTCTCTCTTTTAGCAAACGCGAATAAATATCATAGGCGCGTTCGCCAAAAGGAGACTTATCGATAACCATAGGCACCAGCTGGGCCCGTATTTTGTCTGAATTTGTCATTTTTATCAAGATTAATTCCCAATGCCCAAATCCCAATGCTCAATAAATTATTCAATGACTTAATGACCAATTGGGATTTAAGATAATTGAGATTTTATTGGTCATTGCCTGCCTGCCGGCAGGCAGGGACATTGGGGTTTGGGATTTAAGACTGGCCTCTTTGGCCAGCACCCGTATCTTCCTCCGTATCGGCCACCGATGCTTCTACCTCGGGCATCACGCCCTCGGCGGCGGCCACCGTATCAACACCGATGGCAGATTGTTCTCTACCTGCTCGTTCTTCCATAGCGGCTTCGCCCCGACCCTCGATAGCATCGGCGGCATCCTGCTCAACTTCCTGGCCCACAGCTGTTTCTTCTTCAGGCGGACTGTCGGGAGAATCGTCGCCCTCCTCCGGAGAAGCTGACGCGCTTACTTCGCTCTCTTTAAGCTCGCCGGCGTCACCCAGCTTCTCACCCAGAATATCTATTTTCCAACCGCTAAGCCTCGCCGCCAAACGCACATTTTGTCCGGCCCGGCCAATAGCCAAGCTTAACTGATCTTCAAGTACGCCCACGCGTGCTTCTTTTTCTTCATTATTAAGCTGCACGTTCAAAATCCTAGCCGGCGAAAGTGCGTTACTGATGAACTTAACCGGATCATCGGACCACTCAATTATATCAACTTTTTCACCGCCAAGCTCGGCCATAATCGTTTGTACGCGCGTGCCGCGCTGGCCCACACAAGCGCCGATCGGATCAACACCCTCCTGCGTGGAAAACACGGCGACTTTGGTACGCGATCCGGCCTCACGGGCGATAGCCTTAATTTCGACAACACCGCTGTAAATTTCCGGTACCTCAAGTTCAAACAGTCTGCGTACAATATCGGCATGAGAGCGCGACAAAGTAATCTTGGGACCCTTGGCCGTCGGTTCAACATGCAAGATTAAAACTTTTAAGCGCTGGCCCATCCGGTAGCTCTCGCCCTTAATTTGCTCGGAGGGAAAAAGCACGCCCGTGGCCTTGCCCATATCCACTAGCACCGTATCACCCTCCATGCGCTGGACTACGCCGTTAACAATGGTACGCTCGCGCGACTTGAATTCCGTAAATAAAGCGTTACGTTCGGCCTCACGAAGCCTCTGCATAATAACCTGCTTGGCGGTCTGCGCGGCAATGCGGCCAAACTGGGCGCCGTCGGCCGGCGTAATCTCGGTTTTTATCTCGCCCCCCATTTCTAGATTAGGATCAATTTCGCGCCCTTGTTCTAAAGTAATGTATTTCGACGGCTCTTTTTCCAGCAACTCCGCGTCGTCCGTGACCGTTTTAACGTCAAAAACACGGCTGCCAAGAGTGACCGGATCAAATTCAACCACCGGATTCTGGTCTTTCTTGCCATAATCCTTGCGGAAAGCGGCAGCCAAAGCCACCTCGATCATTTTGATAATTTCTTCTTTGGGAATGCCTTTTTCGTCGGCGATCTGGGTAAGGGCTAAATCAAACTCTGTCGGCATATCTTTAATCTTTAATCCTTAATAAAAAAATTCAGGATATATCCTGAATTGCATCTTCTATAATTGTACACTTATAAAATTTGCCGTCAAGGGCCGGATGAACAGTAGCTACATCCATGCGCATCTGATAGCCTTCATACCCTTTATTATTGAGCAAAAAAGCCTTAACCGCTTTTAATAATTTCCTTTGCTTGCGCCAGTTGATGGCCTCTAAAGTAGGCATAAAATTTTCATTTTGCCGGGATTTGACCTCTACAAAAACAAGAAGTTTGCCCTTTACGCCAATAACATCAATTTCACCCAGTTGTTTATAGCCAATCATTTTAACATTCCGACCAACTATTTTAAAACCTTTTTTACGATACTCTTCCGCCACAATTCTTTCGCCTCTTTGGCCAAACGACTCGTCCTTATCGGCTTTCATCTTAATAATTAGTCATTAAAAATTTATTTCAGGTATTTTTGTTTAATTGCCTGATCCCGTAAATTAGCCTTATCTTTTCGATAACGAATAAATAAATAAATTAAAATTTTAACCAGCCAAATTAAGTAAGCCAAAGAAATTAACAAAAACCAAAAACGCCATTCCAGATAGGCCGCTGTTTCATAACGGAAGCCTGACCAAATAAGGCTGACAATGCCATAGGTTAGCGCCCAATTCTTTAGCCTATGCAAAAGATTGGCGTCAATTCGGCTAAGCTTGGCAAAAAATAAAACTAAAAACAAAATAATGCCAATTATTAGGGCGGCAGCTGAAATTAAAAAAAATATATTATCTGCCGTCTCAAGCCTTAAAGGATAGGGCCCAAATAAAAATGCACGGATATCCATAAATATAATAGTTATTTAATATACGTGACCGCCCCAGCAGTAGAAGCTTCGCTTCACTACAGGGCACGTCTCAAATAATCACTTCACATACGTCACGGCGTAATGATAGGGGTCGGCCGGAACTTTGCGGCCCGGTTTTAAACCGTTATTCGTGAAAAGCTCGGCCACATCTTCTTCGGAAAGTCTGGTTTCCACCGCCGGACCAAAAGCGGCGCCTTGCGGCTCCCACTCAATTACCAAAGCATAGCCGCCTGTCTTTAACGCTTTATAGGTTGCCGCCACCACCGCCTGCTTGTTCGGCGCCTGATGTAAAATATTGGCCAGGATCACAATATCACACGAGACCGGCGGCACCGGGCAGAAATCCGCTTTTTCCAAATCACAACGCAAGGTGGTAATGTTGCGCAACTTTCGAAGCCGTGCTTCGGAAGTTATGTGGCGCAAAGGATCTTCCTGAATATCAATGGCATAAACCATGCCTTTATCGCCCACAATTTCGGCTGAAGCGGTGGCATAAAAACCGTTACCCGCGCCAAAATCGCCAATGACCATGCCTGGCCGGAGCCCGGCGCCCACCAAAACCTTATACGGATCTAAAAATTTATTTCCCGGACTGTACAACATAGCTCACGTATCACGTAGCACGTATCACGTAGCAAGAAACCTTGTTTATCAGACCAAAACTGCTTTGTTTCTTTGTTAGGTGTTACGGGTTACGTGTTTATCTGTATTATTTGATGTTCGTGTTTGATATTAATTGCTTTTTTAGTTGCTGGATCTATCTCTATCATAACATAATTTAGCCAAATTTTGTTTGATTCAGCAATTTCGTAAGGGATCTTGGTATTGGTCAAAAACCGATTAATCGATACCTCTGACTTCATTCCTAAAACTGAATCAACCGGGCCGTTCATGCCAACATCGGTTACGTACGCAGTTCCCTTAGGTAAGATATGGGCATCGGCGGTTGGAATGTGGGTATGTGTTCCTAAGACTGCGCTAACCTCGCCATCAAAATGCCGAGCTAGCGCCAATTTTTCCGAAGTGGCCTCGGCATGAAAATCCAAAACCACGGCCGCTAACTTTTCATCTTGATATTTATTTATTATTTCCGGCAAATAGACCCAGGGAGACAGATTTTGATATCTGAAAAAGACCTGACCGATTAAACTTATAACCAGCACCTTGCCATGGTCAGTGTCGATTACCAGCTCGCCGCGCCCGGGCTTGTCAGTCGAGAAGTTGGCAGGCTTCAAAAGAGTCGGAAATTTAACAAACATCTCATCGGGCGCCGCATCTTTGGCCTTGTCGTAAATATGCTCGCCCGAAGTAAATACCAGAACACCGGCGGCCTCTATTTCTTTTAACGTGCTCTCGGTTACGCCTTTGCCATGTGCCGAGTTTTCCACATTGGCAATAACTAAATCCGCGGGAAAGTTTTTCTTTATTTCCGGAATCATTTTAGCCAGGCCTTTGCGCCCCGGCCTACCCACCACATCACCAAAGAAAATTATTCGCAAATTATTACTCATATACAATGCCAACCTAGCGAACCAGTTATGCAAATGATGCAAACATTATTAAATCCTAAATTCTAATATCTAAATCCTAAACAAATACCAATAGCTAATATTCTAAACGTTTTGAAACTTGTAATTTTGAATTTATTTAGAGTTTAGGATTTAGTGCTTAGGATTTTTTTACTGTTAGCGGCATTCGCATTAGTTTACCTTGCGTACTCCACCACGCGTTTTTCGCGGATGACGTTTACCTTAATCTCCCCCGGGTACTTCATTTCATTTTCTATTTTATTCGCAATTTCGCGAGCCATCTTGGTGGCCGCCCAATCATCAACTTGATCCGGCACCACAAAGACTCTCACCTCGCGGCCGGCCTGAACGGCATAAGATTTATCAACGCCCTCGAATGACTTGGCAATATTTTCCAAATCTTCAAGGCGCTTCACGTAATTCTCAAACGACTCACGGCGAGCGCCCGGACGGGAACTGGAAATAGCATCGGCGACATCCACAATGGCCGCCTCAATTGACAAATGCTCCGATTTGCTCGGCCCCACATCAGTATCGTAGTGGTGTGACTCAATGGCATTAACGACGCGTGCATCCAAATTAAACTTTTCCGCAATTTTCTTACCGATTTCAACGTGGGTGCCCTCTATCTCCTGATCAAGGGCCTTGCCAATATCGTGCAGAAGAGCGCCTTGCTTGACTATATTGATATCCGCCCCCAGCTCCTCACCCATGATAGTCGCGATCTTAGCCATTTCAATGGAGTGCTGCAAAATATTTTGCCCATATGATGTTCGGAATTTCAAGCGGCCCACCAACTGCACAAGTTTGGGCGGAAAATTGATGATGCCCAACTCTTGGACCGCCTCTTCACCGGCTTCGCGAATCATTTCAGCCACTTCTTGCTTTGTTTTATCATAAAGCTCTTCGATGCGGGCGGGGTGAATACGCCCGTCTTTTAATAATTTTTCCAAAGTGAGCTTGGCCACATAACGGCGAATTGAATTAAAACCGGAAATTAAAACTGTATCCGGTGTCTCATCCACAATAATTGCCACGCCCATCAGCTGCTCAAAGGCTTTAATGTTGCGTCCTTCCTTGCCGATAATGCGGCCCTTCATTTCCTCGCTCGGCAATTGCACGCTGGTGGTGGTCATTTCGGCCGTCACGTCTGCGGCCACCCTTTCCATGGCTTGGGTAATAAGGTCACGCGCCTTGCGATCAGCCTCATCGCGCGCCTGCAAAATGAGTTTGCGACTAAGACTTCCCATTTCTTCCTTAACTTTCTGTTCGGTGTTCTCTAAAAGAATCCTTTTTGCTTCTTCCGTAGTCAACCCCGCCACTTTTTCGAGTTTCTCCATCTGCTGTTGTTTAATTTGTTCGATTTCCTGGCGCGTTGCCTCCAATCTTGCGTTGCGATCCTCGAGCGATTTTCTTTGCTGCTCCAATTTATCGAGCTTTTGATCGAGCTCGACTTCCCGGTTTTCAAGCCTAGTTTGGGCGCGCAAAATTTGCTGCCTAAATTCCGTTTCTTCTTTTTTAGCCGTCTCGGTAATGGCCAGGGCTTTGCTCTTAGCCTCGAGCACTATTTCTTTTTCGCGCGCCGAAGCTTCTTCCAAGACGCGCCTAACCTTGTTTTCGGCGCTGTTGGCCTTGGCTGCGATTTGCAGTTTCCTAATAAAATAACCCGCTAGTCCGGAAACCACGATGACTGCGGGTAATAATATTTCTGGACTCATAAAAAATCACTTTACAGCAGTCTTTGAGTCCGCAAAGTCTTTCAGTCGAAATAGTGCTAATTTGGGCCTGAATCTATCAAATGCAAAACCTCTACGCGCGTAGAGATTTCCTACTTTTCCTTGAGCTTACGCTTAAATTTCCTAAAATGGACCCGGGAAATCGCATAATTTCGATAAATTCAATCTTTCACTGTTTCAGCCTGAAATGAACGGACAGAAAAACTGATTTTAAAACTTAATTCACTAAATAAACTATAGAACTTATATTTCGCTTTTGTCAACCCCTACAAAAAACGGCCTGGCGGCCGTTTTTGAGATTTTATTTAGCAATATGCTTGCGCACCCGCGGGGCGGAGCCCAACCTTTCCCGGACATAGTATATTTT
Organism: uncultured Candidatus Saccharibacteria bacterium; assembly: GCA_964609765.1. Classification (GTDB taxonomy): domain Bacteria; phylum Patescibacteriota; class Doudnabacteria; order UBA920; family 2-02-FULL-46-11; genus CAZSSD01. The sequence continues at coordinate 13,267 of CAZSSD010000007.1, forward strand.
AGACTGCCGGACGGGCTGACGCTTAACCAATTCTATCTTTTCAATATTGGGGGAATGCAGCGGGAAAATACGTTCGACGCCCACGCCTGAAGCGATCTTGCGGACCGTAAATGTACCATTAATATCGCGGCCATGCTTACGCGCAATAACCAGGCCTTCGAAAACCTGCACTCTTTCCCGCTCCTTGCCGGCGTCGCTGACTTCTTTGATACGCTGATAAACTTTGATAATATCGCCTGCTGAAAAATCAGGCAACTCCTTTTTCAACTGCTTGTCCGCGTTAATGGTTGTAATTCTAGGCATAGATGTTTTTTTTAATTCGCGTTCATTCGCGTATTCGTCCTTATTCGCAAATTCGAAGACTATTTTAATAATTCTAAATTATCTAAAACTTTTTTTAAATCGTCTGGTAACTCACTTTCCAGATCTAATGTGGTTCCGTTTGGCAGCTTAAACGTTAAACGTTTAGCGTGTAGAAATTGTCTTTCCAAGCCTTCGGGTACGGGCTTGCCTCGGCCGTAAAGCCCATCACCGGCCACCGGAAATCCTTCAGAAGAAAAATGAACGCGTATTTGGTGCGTTCGGCCCGTATGTAATATTATACGAACTAGCGTATAAAAGTCAACCTCCGCACCAATGCCTTTGGCACTTGAGCTACGCTTAGCGTGGGGATCAAGCACAATACTCTCTTGATAAAGCGCTAAAACCTGATATTCGGTCAAAGCGGGCTTGCCCTCTCGGGACACCTCCACGCGCCGCCGCTCGGGCCTCAAACTTAAAGGCTTGTTTATGGTTCCTTGTTTTTTCGGCAGATGGCCCACCACCAAAGCTTCATATCCCTTAGTAATCTCGCGATTTTTAAAAATGGCCTTGGCATAATCAAAAGCCTTGGTGTTTTTTGCCACCAAAACCAAACCAGATGTCTCCTTATCTAAACGGTGGACAATGCCGGGGCGCAAACTATCGCCTACCTCGGCCATTTCGGGATATTCTGCCAAGAGGGCATGGGCCAGTGTGCCGCTCAATACATTGGCGCCGGGGTGAATAACCAACCCGGCCGGTTTATCAATTACTAAAAAATCATCATCTTCATAAACTTTTTTTAAAGGCAGGGGCTCGGGCTCTAAACGATAAGGCTTAATATCCTTATGCAACTCAACCACCTGCCCCTCGCGAAGAACCTTACTGGGATCAGTCACTATTTCGCCGGCCACGGCCACTTGCCCGGCCAAAATTGCGCGTTTTATTTTTTCGCGGGAAACATCTGATACTAAATTTTTCAGAAAAACATCCAAACGCAGGCTGGCCGATTGTTTTTCGACTGTAAAGGACTTAGCCATGGTGGCCGCTGTTCTTAAAAATTTTAGTTTGGAGGCTGAAGACAACCAAAACCAGCATCACCACAATCAATGCAAATAAAGTCAAAGCCCAGCCTATATTCTCGACTTTTTGGACCCAAACCCGCCAGGCCTCGCCAGCCAGTACGCCAATGGTGACAAGGATCGCGCTTTTAACGGCGCCGCCCGCCAAATTGAAAATAATAAAAATGCGTCGAGGCATGCGGCCAATACCGGCCATCACTTGGGTAATAGTGCCGAACCCTTGGGTAAACTTCACCAGCAAGATCGTCTTACGGCCGTGGGTGTTAAAAAGCCACTCGACTTTAGCCTCTAAAGCGCTGGTCCATTTAAAAACACTTTCCAAACGCTTAAGCAATCTGCGGCCGCCGCGACGACCCAATTCGTAATAAAAAATATCAGAAGTAATATCGGCCGTTAAACTCACAAGCCAAACGTAGATCGGATTCAAAAACCCGCGTCCGGCTAAAAAGCCGGCCGCAATGGCGCCAAGAGGGCCAGATAAGATCATGGCCACAAAGGCGGCTATGTAACCATAGTTCTCTAAGAAGCCAATAATTTCCGGGGCAGATAAATCCATGTTAAAAATTTAAAATGTAAATATCAAAAATAAAAATTAGATATTATTTTGCATTTTGCTTTTTGAATTTTAAACCAAATAAGTCAGGTCTTATTTTTTTGGTAATTTTATAGGCTTGATCGCGACGCCAATTTTCTATCTCCCTGTGGTTACCGGACAGCAGCACCTTGGGCACACGATAATTCTTGCCCCTAAACGGCCAAATCTCCGGCCTGGTGTACTGCGGATATTCCAGTAAGCCGTGCGGTTTCGAAAAAGATTCGTCCCGCACAGATTCTTCTTTGCCCACCACTCCCGGCACAAAACGGGCCACGGCATCAAGTATCACCAGAGCCGGTAATTCACCGCCGGTTAAAACATAATCGCCAATGGAAATTTCTTCATCAACAAGATGTTTAACCCGAGCATCAATGCCCTCATAGCGGCCGCAAAGCAAAACCAGCCGTTTGTATTCAGCCAGTTCTTCCACTTTGGCCTGGGTCAAGGTCTTTCCGGAAGCGGTCAAATTGATAATGCGGGTCTGCTTGTTTTTTCTGGGTGCGACATTTTTTAAAACTCGCTCAAAAACATCCACCCGCATAACCATACCGGCGCCGCCGCCGTAAGGCCGGTCGTCAACGGTTTTATGCGCGTCCGCAGCCCAATCGCGCAAATTCCAAACGTTAACTTCCAGAAACGACTTAGCCTGCGCTCGAGCCATCAAAGAGGCGTTCAAATAAGAGTCAAACGCTTCGGGAAAAATTGTAATTATATCAAAACGCATGTTTCAAATTCAAAATTTAAAAATCAAAGATTAAAATTTCGGTTAGGTCCTCTAGTTTTTCAATTTTACCTCATCATTTTGCTTTTTGCTTTTTGCAATTTAAACTTGCCTAATTATATCTGCTCCCAACTCCCTCAACCGCCCATCTATATTTTCATAACCCCGATCTATGTGGTCGATACCCAAAATGATGGTTTGGCCCTCGGCCACAAGGGCGGCAATAATCAGAGCCATGCCCGCCCGGATATCATAAGTTACAACCTCCGTGCCATGCAGGGGCGTAGGCCCAATAATAAGAGCGCGGTGCGGATCCATAATAATGGTGTTGGCCCCCATTTTATAAAGTTCGCCAATATAGCTCTGCCTGGCCTCATACAACCAGTCGTGAATAAGCGATGCGCCCTCGGCCTGGGTGGCCAAAACGGCAAAAGGCGGGATATGGTCGGTAACCAGCTTGGGATACAGGCCCGACTGGATGCGATGGGCTCGATAGGCAAGGTCAGGCGGCAAAATTTCTAAAGTGCGCGCGTTGACCTTAAAGTTAACGTTCATGCCCCGCAGCTGAAGCAAAACCGAATCGAGATACTCAATATCAACCGGCGTAATGGCGACATGGCTGTGCGTGGCCGCAGCCAGCGCCGCAAAACCGCTGATCTCCAGTTCATCCGGCAAGACTTCGTGTTCAACACTCTTAGTCCGCACTTTACCGCTAATTTTTAAATTAGTGGTACCAATGCCTTCAATCTCTAAACCGGCCTTCACCAAAAACTTGCACAAATCTTGAACATGGGGTTCGGCCGCGCCCAGACGTATTTCGACACTATCGGCCGCGCCCGCCGCGAGCATGGCCAAATTCTCTGTGGCCGTAACGCTGGGTTCATCCAGAATAATCCGGCCGCCCTTTAAACCATCGGTTGAGAGTTCAATACTTTTTGATTTAATAACCCTGACACCTAAATCCTTAAAAGCAACCAGGTGGCTATCAATTGGCCGCACGCCGATGATATCCCCGCCCGGATAAGGCAGCTCCGCCCTCTGAAAACGAGCCAGCATCGGTCCGGCAAACAAGATGGACGCGCGCAGCTTGCGCGCCGCATCCGGCAAGGGTTTAAATTCTAAATTTTTAGTGTTAATTACCACCGCCTGATCGCCCAGCCAAGTGAAAGATCCGCCCAAATAAGAAATGATGCCAAGCATGCTGTCCACATCTTTAATACGAGGAACATTTTTGAGAGTGGTTTCCTCGACTAAAATAGAAGCCGCGATCAAGGGCAATATTGCGTTTTTAGAACCGCTAACCTTAATTTCGCCTTTCAAAGGCTTCCCGCCAGTGATAATAAATTTAGACATAACTCAATTTTATCATCAACTAAGATAAAACAAAACCGCCTTAATTCCGTGACAGGCGGTTTTGTTGTTGTTTTTAGAGACTAATTTCGAGCGGATCAGAGGCCTCTTCGGCTTCTGTGCGCGGTGAACTTGGCCGACTGCCTTGTTCTCTCTCTGGTTCATAGATCTTGAGGTTTACGCGAGCTCGATTCTTGGCTCCCACAATGCGAAGCAGGGTGCGGATAGCCTTGGCGGTCTGACCATTGCGGCCAATAACCTGGCCAAAATCCTGCGAGTTGAGGAATAGAGTTATCAGAACTCCCATCTCATCAACCTTGCGCTCGGTACGGACATCCTCGGGATGATCTACCAACGCCTTTACTACGAACTCTACGAATTGCTGATCGTTTTCCATTTCAGCCATACCTTTATTATTTAATTGTTAATCTCAGAATAATTATATTACGAAAATTCAGAACGTTCAATAATTTATTCAGATTTAGCTTCCTCGGCGGGCGCCGGTTCCGGCGCAGCCGCTTCTTCGGCCACAGGCAGCACTGGCGCGACTGGTTCCGGCGCCGTTTCGGCGGGCGCTTGGGCCTGGGCTTTAGGGGCAGCCGCCGGTGCGGTGGCCTGCGCTTTTATTTTTGGCCGCCAAGCCTTCACTTTCTCGGCCTGGGCAATTCCCTTTTCCACGAACAAATTATGGACCGTCGGGCTGACTTCCACATGCTGGGAAAGCCAATACTGTGCTCGTTCAGGATTCTTCAGGCTAAACTCTTTGTTGCGTGGGTTGTAGTTGCCTAGAATTTCTAAGAATTTTTTCGAAGGATGCTTTTCTTTTTGGGCCAAAACAATCCTAAACTGCGGTTGGTGTTTTTTCCCGGTTCTTTGCAGACGAATGCTTAACATAAATAATCTACCTTTAACTAATTAAATGCCTCAATATTTTACTTATCCGGCTTATCCTTGTCAACCCCGTATATCAACCTCGATTGTTCTGTCCCAATCTTAAACTATTGTAAAAAGCCAGTTAAGAATATCTAGCTGGTTGGGTCGTTATAACTTCGGACAGAACACAGAACTTTAAGATTATCGAGGTTGTATTACAGGGTCAACCCAACTTTTATAGGAGCCGTTTTGAAAAATGATGGTAAATATACCAAATTAAAGCAATGGCAATAACAGCGACAACAATAACATCAAAGCCCCGAAATTTTTCATGCAGTTCTGCCCAATTTTCGCCAAGCTTCAGGCCAAGAAAAGCCAAAAAATAAGACCAGATAAAAGAACCGGTAAAAGCGGCGAATGTAAACGGCCAAAAAGGCATGCGGGCCACGCCGGCCGGTACCGAAATATAGGTACGTACAACAGGAAGCATTCTACCGATAAAAGTTGCCCAAGCGCCAAACCTTTTGAAAAACCAATCTGCTCTATCCAAATCGCGCTCACTAATTAAGACATAGTGGCCATAACGTTTAATTAAAGGCCTCCCGCCCTTTAATGCCAAATAATAAATAAGCCAGGAACCAATTACGGAACCGATCGCACCGGCCAGGGCGGCCCCGATTAGAGTAAATTGACCGGCGTGTACCAAAAATCCAGCAAAAGGCATGATGATTTCAGAGGGCAACGGTATAGCCGCGGACTCAATGGCCATAAGCACAGCTACGCCAATGTAACCTGCATCAGAGATGGTATTTACGACAAAGTCGATTATTACCGAAATAAGATTGCTTAACATAAATTAATTCTCAATGCCCAAATCCCAATGCTCAATAAATTATTGAATGACTTAATGACCAATTTGGGATTTTAAGAATTAGGACTTTATTGGTCATTGGACATTGCGGTTTGGAATTTTAATCTTTGGCATATGCCAAAGATTGATCAAATTTAATCGACAATATCTGCGAGACGCCTCCCTCGCTCATGGTCACGCCATAGAGGGTGTGCGCCCGACGCATAATCTCGCGATTGTGCGTAATGGTAATAAACTGGGTCTGATCAGAAAGAGTCCCTAATATTTTAGCAAAACGAATACTATTAGATTCATCTAAAGCGGCATCGACTTCATCCAGCACCACAAAGGGACTGGGGTAGGCATCAAGTAAGGCAATTAGTAAAGCAATGGCCGTTAGCGTTCGCTCGCCCCCGGAAAGGGCGGCAACCGAAGAAAGCTTTTTGCCCGGCGGCGTGGCGGCGACATCGACGCCAACAATATCTAAGGTTTCCTCCGGAATATCATCTTCTACAATATCCGTTTCTCCCTCATTGTCTTGGCCCTGATCTTCATTTTTCACTTTTAATTTTTCACTTTTAATTTTTCTTAAATCGGCTCGCCCGCCATTAAAAAGCAGCCGGAAATATTCACTAAATTTCGCGGAGATCGTGCCAAAAGCCTCATTAAATTTTTCTTTAATGACCTCGTTTAATTCAGTCAAAACCTTTTCCAAATCGCCGGCCGCCTTTTCCAAATCATGAACATGGCTGGTCAGATAAGTGTAGCGGGTTTCCGTCTCCTCATACTCCTGCAGGGTCATTTCATCCAAACCGCCGATCATTTCCAGTTGACGCTTAAGGTGCAGAACTTGTTCGTCGGCACCGGGGTCGCTAAGGGGTTCGGCCTTATCTAAAATCACCTGATAATTACCCCCCAAATCTTCGCGGGCTTTTCTTTGCTCCTCTTCGATGCGCGCTTCGACCCGGGCCAAATTTACTTTTAAATCGTTTTGCGAGTTTACCAACCGGCTCAATTCCTGCTCCCGGCCTCTTATTTTTTTATCCGATTCTTGGCGCACCGAAGTATAGGTCGAGATATGTTGCAGCTCCCGCTGCAACTCGCTTTGCAGTTTGCGAATTTCTTCCTCTTGCCCATTTAAATCCTGGCTCAAACTAGCCGCCAAGCTTTGCACGGAATCCGACATATCCTCGGCGCTGGAATCTCTTGACTTAATTTCCAGATTTAGCTTCTCCAAACCTCGGCGCAAATCATCTTTTTGTTCCCTAAAACGATGGACAAACTGTTTTTGCGTATTCCTAAACTTCTCGGCAATTAAATTAAAACGCGGCACCAAATCGGGTTTCGAGGTATTTAAAATATCGATAATTTCATTGATGTCACGCTCGGTTTCGGCCAGGTTATTTTCAAAATCCCGCAGCTGATGCGCAATCTCGTCCTGCTGTTTTTGTAAACCCTCACGCTTGGCGCGCAAAATGGCTAGGTCGCCGGCGCCGGGGGTGCTGTGAGCCGAACCTATTTTGGCCGCGAGTTCAGTCAACTCTATTTGTAATTTTTCCTTTTGGCGCTGGGCTGATGAAATCCTATTTTGTAAATCGGAAATAGCCGCCGCGCGCTTGGTCGAGGCTTCATCTTCGGCCGCAAGTGCAGCGAAGGAATGCTGGACGTCCGTTTCTAAAATTTTTATTTTTTCGGCTAACCCGTTAATCTGCGAAACTAATTTTGTTTTCTCATTGGTTAACTCGCTTAAAACAAAGGCCAGGCGGCCGGCAAACAGATCGCGCCACTGGCTTTCAATCTGGGCCCGCTGCTCAAGACGCTTGGCCTGGCGGCGCAAGGTGCGCAGCCGCGGCTCTATTTCGGCAATCAGATTCTTTACTTGATTCAAATTTTCAGCGGTGACTTCGAGCCTTCTCACGGTTTTATCGTGCTTCTCGTAAAATGGAGCCAGGGATGCCGCTTCTTCGATCACGGCCTTAATTTCGCCCGGACCCTGCAATAAAAATTGATCAATAATACCCTGGCCAATCACCGTATAGCGAGATTGACCAAAGCCGGATTGAGCCAGGGCCTCCGTGATATCCATCAAGCGGACCAGTTCATTATTAATCAAATACTCCGAAGTGCCGTCGCGATGAAGTCGGCGGGTAATGACAACTTCCGCCGAGTCTATCGGTAATTTTTTATCCTGATTGTCAAAAACGACCGAAACGCTGGCCGTCGCCGAACGCGCTTTCTTGGCCGAGCCTACAAAAATAACATCCTCGGCTTTTCTGCCCCGAAGCAACGTCTTGCTTTGTTCGCCAAGAACCCAGCGTACCGCATCAGCAATATTACTTTTACCGCTGCCGTTTGGTCCGACAATAGAAGTTATCCCTGGCTGAAATTCAAGCAGGGTCTGATTGGCAAACGATTTGAATCCTTGTATTTCTAAACGTTTTAAATACACAAGAAAAAATCCTAAGCACTAAATCCTAAACTCTAAACAAAAATAAAATTCTAAATTCGTAATATCAAAATGTTTAGAATTTAGGGTTTGGGGCATTGAAATTTATTTAGGTTTTAGAAATTAGAATTTGGCATTTAACAATTAGCTGTACACAGCTAATTGTTTCAGGGCCGATTCGGCGGCCGAAACCTCCGCTTCCTGCTTAGAATGACCCGATCCTTCTCCGGCCAGTTTATTACTAATGAACACGCCAACCTCAAAAACTTTGGCATGATCCGGCCCGGATTCACCAATAACTTTGTACACCGGTGTAACACCCTCGCGCTCTTGGATTAATTCCTGCAGTTGGCTCTTGGGATCAAGATAAGCGCCTTCAGCCAGGATTTTGGGGAGCTCAACCAAAATCTCCCGGTCGATAAACTCTTTAGCCACACCATAGCCTTGATCAAGATAAATTGCGCCGATAACGGCTTCGATGGCATTGGCTAAAATCACCTGCCGCGCCCGGCCGGTATCCTTGGCTTCACCCCGCGACAAAAGAATATACTCCCCCAAGTCTAAAGCGGAAGCTATCTGCGAGAGAATACGGTGATTAACAAGGGCGGAACGGAAATTGGTTAGTTCGCCCTCGGGGTTAGGGTAGGTACGATACAGGTGGTCGGTCACCACCAGTTCTAAAACGGCATCACCCAAAAACTCCAGTCTCTCATTTTGGGCTAGCGCAAAGTCCCGGTGCTCATTTAAGTACGAACGATGGACCAGGGCGGTCTGGAGAAGAGCGATATCCTTAAATTTTATATTTAGTTTTTTTTCGAGATCGGAAAGATTGGTCTTCATTAATTGTCCGTTTCCTTCATGAAGTATGTACCGCGTGCCAACACTGACACCCACTACACAACCCATGATTACTTAATAATAACTTGTTAAGCGAAGCGTTCAGCCAGCGTAGCACTACGGCGAAGTAGGCTAGCGAAGTTTAATGGTGGGCGATGAAGGGCTCGAACCTTCAGCCTAGCGCACGTCAAGCGCTCGCTCTCCCTTTGAGCTAATCGCCCAAACTAACATGGGGATAATACCATTTTTTGCTTTCTAGATCAACCCTTTTTGAGACGGCCTTTGGATATGTAGAAATGCTTGGCCAGGCTTCGACGCAGGCGATCGGCCTTCTTGAGATTCCGGGTAATGGTTAGTCTGCTGCGCCCCTGCGACTCAACTATACCTTTTAATTGCTTAGTGACGTCTTCGCTAAACGAACTGGTGTTGCCGTAAAGACGGCCAATATTATCGGCCGATCTCTGATCAATCAAAACTTCTATTAGAAAATCACCAATGATATTAAGGTAATAATTGTTTTTCTCAAATAAAACCTTATCACTCATATAATATTGCGTCTGATTGCCATTAAACTCCCCGGCGACAAACTTGTCCAAAAACGATTGCCCGGCCACAGTCATTAAATACAGTCTTCCCTTTTTCACCACATAATCCATCATGTCCCTTTCACTTTGTCGGCGGCCAATTAAAAACCAATCATGGGGATTGTAGCCAAAAAAATCAGCGCCAGTCAGGTCAATTAATAAATAGATAACATGGATACAAAAGGCATCCGTGACCGCCGGACTTTGAAAGAAATATCTGATTTTTTCGCCTTGTTTAAGATTAAGAAAGTGACCGGACTTTCCCGCGTCTTGCAAATAAAAGTATTGCGCGCGCGTAAAATACTCGGCCGTGCTGTTGAGCCAACGAATATTCAAAGAAACCTGGCCTTTGTGCAAAACCACAACCTCGGCTTTTCTTAATAAGCGCAGAGCCGCATAAACGCCCTGCTTGGTGGTACCAGAACGCTTCACCTTAAGGTCTTCAATTAGATCCAAAACCGACATTGGGCCGCTCTGCAGCCGCATCAAAATATAATCTTCTATTTTAGGCGTTAAATGAGAGGCTAAAGTATATGAGAACATAAAAATAATATTTGTCTAGTAAACAAACTCTTTACTAATTATTCCAAAAATCAAAGAAAATAGCAATAAAATAAAAAAATGATAGTCTACGGACGTAAGAATTAAGTAAATATATATGCCTTGGAAAAATCTGGCGCCAAGCCTGGTTAGGCAAAGGATAGTCATAGAAGGGACTACAAACAAAATTGTGGAACCGGAGGAGATAAAAAAATATCTCTGGGCACTTTCCAAAGTGGTTGGCATGCGCCCGCTCCAGAAGCCATTCGCCTACCCGGCCGAGGATATGGGTTATGGTGGCTGGGTACACTGGGTAACCTCTGGCGCACATTTTTATTCCTACCCCACGGACCCGCCCTTGTTTACCGTCGATGCTTACACCTGTAAACCATTTTCGGTCGAAAAAGCAGTCGCCTTTACAAAACGATATTTTAAAACTGAAAAAATCGCTTGGAAGGAAATCGAAGTCTAAAGAAAAACGCCCTCTCGGGCGTTTTTCTTAACCACGCGTTGATTCTGGCATGGTCCGCACACGAGCGTGCTCTTCTTCTTCGCTCTTCTGACGTTTAACCAGTTCCAAAAAAGTTAAAGTCCAAACCGAAGTTTGCCAAACCGCCACTACTGCGCCAAAGAGCAAACTCACCAAGATAAGCAAAGCCGGTCCGGC
>CAZSSD010000008.1:0-23389 GCA_964609765.1 uncultured Candidatus Saccharibacteria bacterium
GCTGAAGGAAAGAACGCGCGAATTAAAATCATTGAGAGAAAGTCAAATTTAGGCGTTGTTTCCTATTCAGAATTTACACAAAAAATCTCGTACGAGATTTTTTGTGTAAATTGATGTATTGTTTGAAAATTTTGTCTGTCTTATTGAAGCAACCCGATTTTTTCTTTAACCTCATTAAGGGTTTGTCCGGCCACGGCGCTGGCTTGTTCGGCCCCGTTTTTAAGCATATTTCTGGCTTCTTGGTCGGTAATGTTTCGGTATTTTTCCTGGATCGGGCTTAAATGCTGAATTAGGGCGTCGGCTAAAGCGTCCTTAAAAGCGCCATAGCTTTGGCCGCCAAATTCCCTTTCCACCTCGGCTAAATCTTGGCCGCTGGTTAGTCCGTAGATGGTTATTAAGTTGCTGATCGCCGGTTTATTTGCGGGATCAAATTTAATTTGGCTGCCACTGTCGGTTACGGCCGATTTGATTTTCTTGCGAATAGTCTCGGCATCGTCGAGCAAAGAAATATAATTGTATTCACTTTGAGCCGATTTGCTCATTTTCTTTTCCGGATTATCCAAGGCCATGATACGCGCCGATTCCTTTTGGATAACGGGCTGCGGCATGGGGAAAACCTCGCCGAATTTGTTGTTAAATCTTTGCGCCAAATCGTGCGGAAGCTGACCGTGCTGTTTGTGGTCTTCGCCTACGGGCACTACTTCGGGTTTGTAGAGGAGAATATCGGAAGCCATGAGCACGGGATAGGCAAACAAACCCAAGTTGATTGATGACAATGACGATGACGATGACTTTTCTTTAAACGCCGTCTGTCGTTCCAGTTCGCCCATATGGGCAATAGTGCCGAGTATCCAGGCTAGTTCAGTGTGTTGGGGTACATGCGATTGTACAAAAATTGCGGTTTTTTTCGGATCTAGCCCCAAAGCTAGATAAAGCTTGCTTGTTTCCAGTGTTTTTTGACCAACTTCTCCGGGCTCAAACGGTGTAGTCAGAGCGTGTAGATCGGCTAAAAAAGCATAGCTTTCGTAATCGTTTTGCATTTGTACCCATTGACGCACGGCCCCAAAGTAGTTGCCGATATGGGTAACGCCTGAAGTCCTAATTCCTGATAAAAGTCGTTTCTTCATAGTAGTAGTATAACTTAAGAAATCCTAAATTCAAAACCCTAAATCCTAAATAAATCCCAAGTCCAAAAACAAAAAATCCTAAACTGTTTAGGATTTAGTGCTTAGGGTTTTACATTGAGGCTATACCTCAATGATCACTGGCAGAATCATCGGCCTTCTTTCGGTGCGGGTATAAATGAACTCGCCAAGCTGGTCCCGGATTTCGTTTCGCAGGAACGCCCAATTTGGCTCCAAATTGGCTTCTTTATTAGTTTTACCTTCCACAATCTTTCGAACTTCATGTTTAATTTCACGCAAGAAGTCTTCGGAAGTTTTCATATGGACAAAACCACGACTAATAATGTCCGGTTGGGCCGCCAATTTACCGCCATGCTTATCCAGGGTGATAATCAGTACAACCATACCATCTTCGGCCATAACTTGGCGGTCGCGTAAAACTACTTCACCCACATCACCAACGCCCAAGCCATCAACAAAAACCAATTCTGCCGGTACGCGCTCCTCCGTGACTCGCGCGGTTTTCTCCTCAATTTCTAAGACTTGCCCGTTTTCCAGCAAGAAAACCTTGTTTGGATCAATACCAACCTGTTTGGCAATTTCACGCATATGCACCAGCATAAAATGTTCGCCGTGGATAGGCATGACGTATTGCGGTTTAACTAAGTTTAACATCCACTTATGTTCTTCTTCTTTGGCGTGGCCGCCGGTGTGAATATCGAGAATTTTTTGATAGATGACGCGCGCCCCCAGTTTGGTGAGATTGCTCATCATGGTTTGCACGGATTGTTCGTTGCCAGGAATGACTGAAGCTGAAATAACCACCGTATCGCCTTCTTTAATTGAGAATTGGCGATGCTCGCCGCGCGACATGCGGGCTAGAGCAGAAAACTCTTCGCCTTGGCCGCCGGTGGTTAAGACGACTACCTGGTTGTCAGGGATATTTTTAACCTGCTCGGGCTTGATAAGCATGCCCTTTTCTAATTTCAAGTAACCGCCTTCCATGGCTGCTTCAACGGTCTGGATCATGCTGCGGCCCGTAACGGCCACTTTACGGTTATATTTGGCGGCCACATTAAATACTTCCTGAACACGGGTAACCAGAGAGGCGAACGAAGTAAAGATGATGCGTGTTTCTGTTTCGCGGAAAATACGATCAACTACCTGGGCAATTTCACGTTCAGAAATAGAGTAACCGGGAATCACAGAACTAGTTGAGTCTGACATTAAAAGGCGGACGCCTTCGCGGCCATAAAGAGCTAGTTTGTCCATTTCCGCGGGCGGTTCGCCCACCGGCGTGGGATCAAATTTCCAGTCGCCGGTATGCACCACTAAACCCACCGGCGTGTTAATGGCAAAACCGACATTGTCTGGGATGTTATGGTTAATTCTGAACATCCTGATTCGAAAAGCGCCCAAGGTGATCTCATCACTTAGTTTTAAGCGGTTGATTTTGGCGCGTCCAAGCACGTTGAATTCGTCTAAGCGGCGCTCAATAAGCTGGGCGGAAAGGGGCAGGGTGTAAATGGGCGGATCGCCCAGTTTAGCCAACAGATAAGGCAGCGCACCGATGTGGTCAAGATGGCCGTGGGTGATAAGAATGCCCCTGATTCTCTTTTTTCGTTCCTCGAGATATCGGACATCCGGGATATAGTAGTCAACCCCCAACATATTTTCATTGGGGAAGGCAAAACCTAGGTCTACGACGATAATATCGTTACCGTATTCAAGAATAGTGCAGTTGCGCTCGCCGACACCTTCCAGGCCACCAAGCGGTATAACGCGTAAATTATATTTTCCAGCCACACGTGGCGGCAAAGTTTCTTTCGGTGCCATTTGGGCGACTGGTTTTCTAATCTGCGGCTTTATCGGCGCGGGACGGATTGTTTTTTTCGGGGTCATATAAATTACTTTTAGGTATCAATTTCCAAATAGTAAAGTGGCTTAATTTTCAATTAGTTTGGTAAATTGATAAATTGGGAAATTTGTCTCGTATAAATTTAGCAGACAGCACAAAAGTTGTTTTTGGGTCTGTATTTGGCCCTATGGTTGGCGTAGGGCAATAAAGATATACGCAAAGCTAAGAGTTTGAGTTTAAACGCTTAACTTTGTTTATATCACGTTAATCTTGGGGTAATTATAGCGTGGATCTGAATATCTGTCAAGGGCTAGGCGATTTTCCTAACTATAGCCATCGGTGTTTGTTCAGAGGACTGGCCAAGGGGATTGTCCTTAAAGACCTCGCCGCAGAAGTCATCCGCCATCTTTTTATCCGATTTACCAAGCACCCTTACCCCTAAATCATTGGCATCAATAATAACCACCCCGACGCCAAATTCGTCAGCCAGGTCTTTGGCAATTTTATCTGGTTTGAGGGGGCCAAGTTTTGCATATTTGTTGTAGGGTGGCAACGTGTAGTCGCAGGGGCCATCAATAGCATTGATGTTTTTACCAACTAGGTGATAAAAAAGACCGCGTATGCCAAACGGTTTGGTTAGGGCAGAGACAGCGCCAGCCATTAATATGCGCGGGAGCCCTGCTTCCATGATGGCAAGCTGCATAGTCCAAGGACTGCCTAGGCCTATGCCATAGGGGGATTTATGGACAAACTTGGTTAAAAAATGAGCAACCCTCGAAGGTTTAATAGAATCGATTGGAAAGGCCCGGCCTTGGCTGATAGCGACAATCCTTTCGCTGATGAAGAGCAGATCGTCTTTTTGCAAGTGGGGCTGCGCATAGCGTTCAACAATATCGGCCATCTCATCCCGATCGGTTATCAAGTGAGTTTTAATCGGGAGCCTCTTGAAAGTTCCCCGGCTAGTGTTTATGGTGAGATTTTTATCTGGATTTGGCTGTAATGCATCTAGCATAAATTGGTGCCGGAGACAGGATTTGAACCTGCACGCCCTTGCGGGCACTAGGCCCTGAACCTAGCGTGGCTGCCAGTTACACCACTCCGGCGTGAGTGTTATTGTACCTAATTTTTTTTGTTTCGTCGAGGGTCTTAGAGCTTAAATCGGCGGCCGGAGCTTATATACCATTCGTGAATATTACTAAATCTTTCTTGGGGCACCACCAGCCGGTCGATTTTAATATTTTTAATATTTTTATCGGCAATATAAAGATAGTAGGGTTGGGCCAAGAATACGGCCGGCGATTCACTGTTAATTAGGTCTATGAATTTGGCGTAAAGCTGCTGTCGACGTTCAATGTCGGTGGTACTACGGGCCTCAATGATAGTTTTATCCACCTCGGCATTGCGTACGCCGGCAAAATTTAAGCCCGGATCGGTTATTTGCGAGGAATGCCAAAAAGAATAAGGGTCGGGATCGTGTCCGGTATTTTCGAATAGCAGGACCGCTTCGTAGTTCCGCGGACTTAACACATTCTCAAAAAAATTCAGGTTGGGGTTGGGCAGGACCTCAAGTTTGACGCCTATTTGTTCCCATTGCGACCGGAGAATCTGGGCGGCCTTGATATTGCTGCTGATTTCATTTGTGGCCAGAACAATTTGCAGCTGCCGATTGCTTTTATACCGCCAGCCGTCTTCTCTAATTTGCCAGCCCTCTTGGTTTAATAAATCTCGGGCGGTGTCTAAAGAAAAAGTTGGCGGGGGTACGCTCAAATCGCCCACAACTGGTCCACCGATGCTAATAGCCTTTCCGCCATAGACGTTTTTGATAATTTCTTCACGATCAGTGGCCAAGGTTAAAGCTTGGCGGACTCTAAGGCTTTTTAAAATATCATTTTTTCCCTGATTAAAAAATACAGCCTGATATTGGGGCAGATTTATTTTGAGATCATTACTGTTTGAATTTGGGTCAGCGTTTACGCCATTTGCTAGCTTGCCCAAATTTTTAATGTCGCCTGTTTCATAAGCTCTTTTAAGATCTTCGGCTTTATCATAAAACTTCAGCGTAATTTTACTGATGTACGGTCGATGTGGTTGGTAGTATTCATTAGCGATCAGTTCGGCTCCCGTTATGGCACGGTCGGGCCCGTATTGGAATTTTTTAAGTTTGTAAGGTCCGGCTCCCAAGGGGCTCAAATTGTCGTAGAGGCCGTTAAGGTGCTGGGGCAGCAGGCCAATCAGTAGATTCTCCGAGAAGGCCGCTGACGGATCTTTTAATTTAAATTCTATCGTTAAATCATCAATCGGTTCGGCTTTAACAAATTTAAAACTATAGCGCAGATAGCTGCCGGTACCCTTATTCTGCACGTTTTTAATTGTGTAAGTAACATCTTCGGCCGTAATGGGCTTGCCATCCTGCCACTTTAAATTAGGTTTTAGTTTGATCGTGTATGTTTTTAAGTCATCGCTGACGTTGGGCAGACTTTCGGCCAGTTGCGGCTGCAGATTGCCGGCATGGTCAATGGTTAAAAGACTGGCATGTATAAGAGCCCGCAGATCTAGGTCGGCGTCGTTTTGGGGCGGCAGCACCGGGTTCAAATTGGTTGGTCGTCCGACGACTCCTTCGATAAGGCGGCCGCCATAGTCGGGTGTAAGCACGGTGACCCCTCGATAAACATCGGCCGCGATGCCCAAAAAGCCGACAAAACCCAGACTTATCAGTAAAATAAAAAGTTTCTGCTCGCGAGCAGAAAATAGTCGATACGTATAAAGTACATGTCTTAACTTAAGCACTTTGGGTGGGTGTTATTTTTGCAAGAATAAAGAGCCAACAATCAATCCTACAAAAATAACCGATAAAACTACGGTTAAGATAAATATACCTTTTTCAAGGCCGCGTCGGGTTTGATACATATTGCCCTCGCCGCCAAAGGCGCTTCCTAAACCACCGCCCTTGCTCTGCAAAAGCACCAAAACCACTAAAATGACGCTGACAACCAGGGTTAAATAATTTAAGAGTTTTATCATAGAATTGATTTATATTAAGCAAGGATTATTATACCTTAATATTATTTTTCGAACAAGGCTCGCGAGCGTACATCTCGATGGTAAGTCAGCGCAAAGCGGTGTGCTTCGTCCCGCAAGCGTTGCAGTATGGTCAGAGCCGGATGGCCTTCGCCAAGAACAAGAGGCGTTTCTTTATGGGGCAAAAAGATTTTTTCCTGACGGACCTCCTTTGGTTCGGAGCGGGATTTTCCCAACGCGATAACCGGAATATTTTGTTTATATTTTTTTAAAACTTGGACCGCAGCGTTAAGCTGGCCCTGGCCGCCGTCCATGACCCAAAGATCGGCCCTGGGCCAGTCATTACCCAAGCGTCGCTCTAACATTTCCGTCATGTGCGCGTAATCATCCGGCGTGCGCTTTGTTCTAATTTTGAATTTCCGGTAATGATTTTTGTCGGGGAGCCCGTCTTTAAAAACAACCATCGAACCGACACTGCTGGTGCCGCTGATATTCGAAATATCGTAGCATTCAATGCGATGGGGGAGGGTTGAAGCCTTAAGAATATTTTTTAGTTCGGTTAGGCCGTTCTCGATTAGCTCTGCCTGTTTTTCAAATCTGACTATTTGATGCTCAAGATAATTTTTGGCGTTTTCTTTGCCTAAAGTCACGAGTTTTTTAGGAGTGCCTTTTTTAGGCACGACAATCTTGATTTTGTGTTTTTTGCCGGTCAGCGCGCACAGGCGTCTTTGTAGAAATTTGATAAAAAGATCATGGTCCGCCACTTCTGTTTCCAGAAATATTTCTTTAGGTAAATTAGTGGCATCTAAATAATAGCTTTCCAGAAAAGCGTGCAAAATTTCGCCATCGCTTTGTCCCTCCACGTTTTCCATGAGCATATTCTCTTTACCGAGCAGTTTACCCCCGCGCACCAAAAATAAATTAATAACGGCTTTGGTTTTGTGGCGGTAAAGGGAAATATAATCCTGGTTGGTATGTCTGATCGAGATCACTTTTTGTTGTTCGTCCAGGCTTTCCAGGGCCGATAATTGATCGCGCAGACTGGCCGCTTTTTCGAAGAGCTGCTTGCGGCTTGTTTCTTTCATTTGTTTTTTGATAAGCTTTTTAATCTCATTATTTTTACCCTGTAAAAACAACTCTACTTGGGCGATAATTTTCCTATACTCCTCCGGACTGATGATGCCAATGCAAATGCCCGGGCAGCGGTGCAGCTGGTAATTAAAGCAAGGCCTTGTTCCGATTTCTTTAGATTGACAGTAAGGGAAAATGCGCTTAATTAAGCGAATGGTATTGCGCACATTTAAGCCCGAGGTAAATGGACCGAAATACCTCGCCCGGTGAGAGGTCCGCTTCGCCTTTGGCGCGGCCGCCGCTTGAAGCGGCTGACTTCTCACGGGGTAAACTTGTTCCTCATCTCTCTTGCGCACTGTATATATTTTGGCGATGGGCAGAGCGTAGTCAATTTTAATAAATTGGTAGTCTTTGTCATCGCGCAGCTTGATATTGTATTTGGGCTTATATTTTTTTATTAAAGCGCTCTCTAAAATCAATGCTTCCAGCTCCGTATCGGTTAGGATGTAGTCAACGTCAATTATATTTTGGACAAGCCGCCAGATTTTAAAGTCTGTTTTGGGTATATTGCTAAAATAAGTTTTCACGCGATTGCGCAGGTTTTTGGCCTTGCCAATATAAATAATATCCCCTCCGGCGTCTTTAAATTGATATACCCCGGGATTGATCGGCGGCGGTTTTAGTGTCAGAAGCGGTTGTTCCATAAGGTTTATTTTAACTTTTTTAAAAATTTCAGGCTAATTGCTCATACTTTATATTAAACTCTAAATCCTAAGCCCTAAGCTCTAAACAACTTTTAACTTCCAAACTTTTGATTTCGAATTTGAGATTTATTTAGGACTTAGAAATTAGAATTTAGGATTTTGTCTTTAGGCTTGATAAAAGCCCAAAAAATGGCTATACTATCGTTTGTTAATCTCAAGCATATATGGCCGAAAGGTATATTAAAGTTCGCGGCGCTAAACAGCACAATCTGAAAAATATCGATGTCGATATTCCCCGTAATAAACTGGTTGTCATGACCGGTCTATCCGGTTCTGGTAAATCGTCTTTGGCTTTTGACACGATCTACGCTGAAGGCCAGAGACGTTACGTGGAGTCTTTGTCGGCTTATGCCCGGCAGTTTTTAGGTTTAATGGACAAGCCTGACGTAGATAAAATAGAAGGTCTTTCACCGGCCATTTCCATTGACCAAAAGAGTGCTTCGCATAACCCGCGTTCCACCGTTGGTACTGTGACCGAAATTTACGACTACTTGCGTTTGCTTTTTGCCCGCGTGGGTATTCCGCATTGCCCGGTTTGTGGCAAGAAGATATCGGGCACGAGCATCACCCAGATGGTTGATCAGATTTTAAGTTGGCCGGAAGGCAACCGCATTATGATTCTGGCGCCACTGGTCAGCGACCAAAAAGGCGAGCATAAGAATTTATTTGACCAGGTTCAGAAAAGCGGCTATGCCCGCGTGCGTTTAAACGGCGATATTTTGGAACTTTCTGAAGCGTCGCAACAAAAACTGGATAAAAATAAAAAACACAGCCTTGATGTGGTGGTTGATCGCCTGCGCGTGGATGTGGCCGACCGGGTGCGACTGGCCGATTCCTTGGAATCGGCCTTGGATTTGGGCGCGGATGTGGCTATTGTTATTGATTCTGATGCCAATCAGGAAATTTTATTCAGCCAAAAGTTTTCTTGCCCGTCCGGACACATGAGTCTGGGTGAATTAAACCCCAGGAATTTTTCCTTTAACTCTCCGCATGGCGCCTGTCCAACCTGTACTGGTTTGGGTACGCGCTTAGAAATTGATCCGGATTTGGTTATACCCAACCCCAAGCTCTCTTTGGCCGAGGGCGCCATAAGACCGTGGACTAAAAATGCCGCCCGCATGGGCTGGTATCAAAAACTGCTGGCCGCGCTCGCCCGCGAATATGGCTTTTCCGTAAGTCAGCCAGTTAAAAATCTGGGCAAAAAGGATTTGGAAGTTATCCTCTACGGCAGCGGTGACAAGACTGTGGCTATTGACTGGAAGTACAATACGCCCTTTGAAGGCGTCATTCCTAATTTGGGGCGGCGTTATCGCGAAACAGATTCCAATTATATCCGGCAGGAAATCGAAGGCTATATGCGCATCAAGGCTTGCCCGACCTGTAATGGTTCGCGTTTAAAAAAAGAAGTACTGGGCGTTACCGTGGCTGGCAAAAACATTGTCGAGGTTTCCGATTTAACCATCGAAAAGGCTTTGGATTTTTTCAAGAATCTTGAGCATGAATTCAATCAAAAAGAAAAACATATCTCGCATCAGATTTTAAAAGAGATTCGGGCGCGTTTGCAATTTTTGTTAGACGTGGGCCTTTCTTACCTAACTTTGGATCGCGAAGCATCCACTCTTTCCGGTGGCGAAGCCCAGCGTATCCGTTTGGCCACCCAAATCGGTTCTGGCTTGACGGGCGTGCTTTATATCTTGGACGAGCCTTCGATTGGCTTGCATCAACGCGATAATGATCGACTGCTTAAGACCCTGCGAGATTTACGCGATCTAGACAATACGGTCATTGTCGTGGAGCATGATGAAGAAACGATGTGGGCGGCTGACTATTTGGTTGATGTCGGACCTGGTGCCGGTAAACATGGCGGCGAAATCGTGGCTTTTGGTACCCCCCAGCAAGTGGCTAAGCATCCTAAATCTTTAACTGGTGCTTATCTTTCCGGGCGTGAAGCGATCGAGGTGCCAAGCGCGCGCCGCGCTGGCAATGGCAAAACCTTGATGGTGGTGGGCGCGCAAGAACACAATCTTAAAAATATTGATGTGCGCATTCCGCTGGGTAAATTTGTGGTTTTAGCCGGCGTTTCCGGTTCGGGTAAATCCACTTTGCTTACCGATATTTTAAGCAAAGCCTTGTCGCAGTATTTTTATAATGCCAAGGATGAGCCTGGCCAGCACGAGAAAATTTTGGGTCTCGAAAATATAGACAAGGTTATTAATATCGATCAGTCGCCGATTGGCCGCACCCCACGCTCTAATCCGGCCACCTATACCGGCGTTTT
Organism: uncultured Candidatus Saccharibacteria bacterium; assembly: GCA_964609765.1. Lineage (GTDB taxonomy): Bacteria > Patescibacteriota > Doudnabacteria > UBA920 > 2-02-FULL-46-11 > CAZSSD01. The sequence goes on from CAZSSD010000008.1 coordinate 10,114, forward strand.
TACATATATCCGGGAGTTGTTTGCCGCGACACCGGAGGCGAAAATGCGCGGTTATAAGGCTGGCCGTTTTAGCTTTAATGTGCGCGGCGGCCGTTGTGAAACTTGCGCCGGTGAGGGTTTAATCAAGATCGAAATGCATTTCTTGCCCGATGTTTACGTGGCTTGTGAGGAATGTAAGGGGAGACGCTACAATAAAGAGGCTCTGGACATTCACTATAAAGGCAAGACCATTGCTGATGTTTTGGAAATGACTGTGGATGAGGCAAAAATTTTTTTCCGGAACGTGCTTTCTGTCTATCGTAAATTAGATACGCTTTCCGAAGTCGGTTTGGGTTATATGCACTTAGGCCAATCCGCCACTACTCTTTCCGGCGGTGAGGCCCAGCGCGTGAAACTGGCTACCGAACTATCGCGTTCCGCCACTGGCCGTACCCTTTATATTTTGGACGAGCCTACGACCGGTTTGCACTTTGCGGATGTGCGCCGGCTGTTGAGTGTTTTGAGCCGTTTGGTGGAAAAGGGCAATACAGTGGTGGTTATTGAACATAATTTGGATGTTTTGAAGTCAGCCGACTGGATTATTGACTTGGGTCCGGAAGGGGGCGATGCCGGCGGCAAAATTGTGGCCGAAGGCAGTCCCGAAGAACTTGCGCGGGTTCCGGCAAGTTACACGGGACACTTTTTGAAAAAGATTTTAGCCAAGCGCCCGGAAGGTGTGGCTGAAGCCAAGCGTGTAAAAATAAAACCGATCGTTGCCTCCTAACGTTCAAATCGCCTAAGCCGCCGCTTCCGCTGCCTGTCAAGCAGGCAAGCTTGCGATAAAGGTGATTTTTGGTACTATAAAATTATGTCTAATGCTTTAATTTTACACGGTACCAACGGCACTTCCCAATCAAATTGGTTTCCCTGGCTAAAGGGCGAGTTAGAAAGCCGAGGCTGGAAAGTTTGGGTGCCGGATTTGCCCGATTCAGACCATCCTGTTTCTCAAAAATGGATTGAATATGTATTTGCCAATAAGGATTGGCAGTTTAATGAAGAAAGCGTCATCGTTGGCCATTCCGCCGGCGCCGTTACGGCCTTGGCTTTAATTCAGGAATTGCCCGGGGATATTGTTATTAAAAAGGCAATCATGGTTGGTGTGTTCAGGGGTGATTTGGGCCGTGAGGATCTAAAAGATTTGGCGCAAAAACCCTGGGATTTTGAGAAAATAAAATTACACGCAAATGAGTTAGTATTTGTTCATTCAGATGACGATCCTATTTGTCCGCTTGGGCACGCTAAATGGTGGGCCGAGCAGTTGAATGGAAAATTGGCAATTATATCGGGACGCCGACATTTTAATGTGTCGACCATTGGCGAAGCCGCCCGGAAGATTCCAGAGATTTTAGAATATATCATTTGAGAGAACCTCTCATAATATTGATGCAAGAATTCTTAAGTCAATTATATATTCAATATCCGGTGGCGGCGCCGCTCATTTTTATTATTATCCGATCGCTGGCCATTATCATCCCGCCCATTACCGGTACGGCCATGGATTTACCGGCCATTTTGATATTTGGCTGGGTTGAGGGCTTTATTTATGCCGAGATAGGCGTAATGTTTGGCACCTTGGTTTCTTTTTTAATTGCCAGGAAGTTTAGAGAACCGGTCGTGAAAAGATTTGTCACTCTGCAGCATCTCCATAAATGGGAAGCCGAGCTTTCGGAGAGCAAAAAGTTTTGGTATTTGGTGATTTTGCGATTTTTAACCAGTCCATTTTTCGACTACATTACCTATGCCGCTGGTTTTACCAGGATAGGATTCGGCAAATTCATGCTTAGCACTTTTATAGGTACCCTGCCAATAATGCTCGGCACTTATTATTTTGGCGGTAAGTTTTTGGACAAAGGGACATACGCCGCCGCATTCTTTATAATCGCGATTATTATTCTGTTTTGGTACTTTAAGCGCTGGGCCGCGAAGAAGTACGGGGTGGATAAAGCTTAGCTTTGTATTACCTGGTTAGCACTTGACAGGGTAGAGTGCTAAATATAATATAAAGGGTGCAATGGCACTCTTTTGCTTTAAGTGCTAACCCATTTCTATGGCGCTAGACAACCGCTCGGCCCTAATTTTGGCGGCCTTAATAAAGGAATATATAAATACCGGCCATCCCGTTGGCAGTAAGGAGATTTCCGAAGCCTATAATTTAGGTCTTTCTCCGGCGACCATTAGAAGTGTCGTGGGCAAGCTAGAGAAGAATGGCTTTCTAACACAGCCCCATACTTCAGCTGGCCGCGTGCCTACCGACAAGGGCTATAAGCTATTTGTGGGCGAATTGATGCGTCGCTTTGAGCTTTCGGAACGCGAAAGAAAAAGACTGCGCAGTGAGCTTTTAAATTTAAAGCAGAGGCACGAGGAGCTTGGCCGATCAATTTCTAAGCTTTTGGCCGAATCGACCAATCAAGCCGCTTTCGTTCTCCTTCCCGAAAAGTCTGGCACGGCCGGCGCGGCTAATTTAGTAGATGAAGGAACAAAGTCTGAAGAAGTTAAAGAGGCGGTGGAGTTTTTGGAAGAAATTGAGGACCATTCAAAACAGCTGATGCAGGAATACTTTGGCGATGAACCGGAAGTTTACATTGGCCGTGAGATTAAACTGGCCGGCACATCCAATTACACGCTTATAGTCTCCGGCGTACGCTTACCAAGCGGCGAAAAGGGTTTAATTGGCATTGTCGGTCCTAAGCGTATGAAATATGACAAAAATTTGTCGGTTGTTGAATACATAGCAAAACTATTGGGCTCGGGTTTCGGTTTTTATATTTTGGCATTTGGAAATTGGGATTTGTTTAGGATTTAGGATTTCGGGTTTAGGATTTATGAACAAGGACAACCAAAAAGACAATAATATTCCGGAAGAACTTGCTGAAGCTTTAAAGCTTGCCGATGATAACCTGAAGGGTTGGCAGCGTGCCGCCGCCGAATTTGAAAACTACAAAAGGAGAGACGAACAACTGCATGCTGAGCTCGTGGTTTTGGGGCAAAATCAAATAATTCAGGCTTTTCTGCTCACTTTAGAGGATTTAGAAAGACTTTTAACGCATATTCCCGAGAAATTAGAAGATATATCACAGTGGCAAAAAGGCTTAGAGGGGGTTTATAAAAACTGGCAGGAATCCTTGAAACAACTTGGATTAGAAAAGGTAAAAACTGTCGGTGCGAAGTTTAATCCCGAGGAACAGGAGGCGGTAATGATGGTAGAGGGCGAAAAAGACGGGATGATTGCGGAGGAAGTAGCGCCGGGCTACAAGCGTAACGGCAAATTATTAACACCAGCTAAGGTAAAGGTTTATAAGAGCTAGTAATTCGTAATTAGTAATTAGATTTTTATGTCTAAAATTATCGGAATAGATTTAGGAACATCTAACTCGGCCGCTTCCGTTGTTGAGGGCAGCAAGCCGGTTATTATTCCCTCTGCCGAAGGCGCCACCGTGGCCGGCAAGGCCTTTCCTTCGGTCGTGGCCATGACCAAAGATGGCCAATTACTGGTAGGCGAACCGGCCCGCCGCCAAGCCGTGACCAATCCGGAAGGCACGGTTATGGCTGCTAAACGCAAGATGGGCACCAAAGAAAAATTTACTTTGCAGGGCAAGGAGTACACGCCGGAACAAATCTCGGCTTATATCCTGCAAAAAATTAAAAAGGACGCGGAAGCCTTTCTCGGTCAGCCCGTGACTAAAGCGGTTATCACCGTACCGGCTTACTTTGACGATGCCCAAAGGCAGGCCACCAAGAATGCGGGTGAAATTGCCGGCTTGGAAGTGGTGCGTATTATTAACGAGCCGACCGCCGCGGCCATGGCCTATGGCCTGGACAAAGCTCATGGCGAGCAGCAGATTTTGGTTTTTGATCTGGGCGGCGGAACATTGGACGTGACAATCATGAACATCGCCACCGAGGGGCAGACCCAAGCCACCTTTGAGGTGCTTTCAACCTCCGGTGATACCCAACTCGGGGGTACTGACATGGATAAGGCTTTGATTGATTACATTGTGGCTGAAAATAAGCGTGAAACCGGCATTGATATTTCCGGTGATAGCCAGGCTTGGAACCGCGTGCGTGAAGCCGCGGAAAAAGCCAAGATCGAGCTTTCCACAGTACTCGAAACGGATATCAACCTGCCGTTTATTACCGCCGATCAAAGCGGACCCAAGCATCTGCAGCTAAAGATTACGCGCGCCAAGCTCGAAGAATTGGTCAAGCCGATTATCGAGCGCATGCGAACACCTATTGAGACTGCTTTGCAAAAAAGCAAACTCACGCCCAATGATATTGAAAAAGTGATATTAGTAGGCGGCCCCACGCGCATGCCGATCGTGCAGAAATTTGTCGAGGATTATGCGGGTAAAAAAGTTGAGCGCGGTATTGACCCGATGGAAGCGGTGGCGCAGGGCGCGGCCGTGCAGGCCGCCATTTTGGGCGGCGAGTTTAAGGAGCGCTCCGTCTTGTTGCTCGACGTTACGCCGCTTACGCTCGGCGTCGAAACTTTGGGCGGTGTTTTAACGCCCCAAATTGAAGCCGGTACTACGGTGCCCACCAGCAAGACCATGACTTTCTCGACCGCGGCGGATAACCAGACTTCGGTTGAGGTGCATATCTTGCAGGGCGAGCGGCCGATGGCTTCAGACAATAAATCGCTTGGCCGATTTATTTTGGATGGCATTCCGCCCGCGCCGAGGGGCATGCCTAAGATTGACGTCATATTCGATATCGACGCCAACGGCATCCTTAAAGTTACGGCCAAGGATCAGGCTACGGGCAAATCGCAGCATATCACCATTCAGGGCTCAAGCAATCTAAACAAGGATGAAATCGAGCGCATGAAAAAAGAGGCGGAAACGCATGCTTCGGAAGATCGCGCCCGCAAAGAGTTAATTGAAACTCGCAATCAGGCTGATATGATGGCGGCCTTGGCGGAAAAAACTTTGCGCGATGCCGGCGATAAAGTTAGCGCTGATCAAAAAAAAGTGGTTGAAGATAAAATTGAGGCCGTTAAGAAAGTTAAGGATAGCAGTGATCTGGAGGTTTTGAAGAAGAGCTTGCAGGAACTGTCTGATGAAATTCAAAAGGTAGGCGCGGCCATGTACCAAGGCCCGGAACAAAACGGAACTAGCACACAGAACAACACGGACGGTCAACCCAATCAGGGCCAGACCGTGGACGCGGATTATCAAGAAGTGGATAAGGAAACCGGAAAATAATTCCGGTTTCCTTTAACTACTAATAATTAATCCTTGATCCTTAATTAATGATTAAAGATTAAGGATAGAGGATATAAGGTATGTCTGATCAAAAAGAGGTTAATCAAATGCAGATAAAAATAAATGACGAGATATTGCACGGTGTTTACGCGAACGCCATGCAAGTCGCCCATACCAAAGAAGAGTTTGTCATGGATTTTATGAATCTACTGCCACCGCAGGGTATTGTGACGGCGCGAGTTCTGACAAGCCCGGGACATCTCAAGCGCATCATTAGCGCTCTGCAGGATAATATTAATAAGTACGAAAAGATGCACGGGCCGATTGAGGAAGCCGCCGCTCCGCAAAATGTGGAATATACTGTAAACTAATAAGGAGAAATAAAATTCAATTAAGTTTGTGACTTCAGCGGATAAAAAATCTTTGCTTTTAGCGGTTTTGGCCGGCATTTTTTTCATAGTTAGCCTGCTGGCCGTGGCCGTGCCTTTTAAGGCAGAGAAGGGGCTGGTTTACTGGGCCGGTGTTTTGGTTCTACTCATTATCACGGCCAATATTTTAGCCTTGGCCAGCCTTTTTGATTACTATAAGCGCTCGTTTTTAGTTATTTTATTGGCGTCAGGGCTTTCTATTCTTGTTTTCTTTCCCTGGCATTGGCTGCAAATTTTAAGCGTACTTTTTGTTTTTACGGCCACCTTGGCTGGCGTAAAGTCTATGGCCAAAACCAGAGAAGAGCGCCTGCATTTTTCTTATTACCACACCGTTAAGCAGGGTTTGCGTTATTTTTTTGTGGCTTTTGTTTTTTTAGCCTCCCTGAATGTTTACCTGAATACCTTTGAGGCCTTACAGGAGGATCCGGAAAGATTTTATCAAAATATATCGCATACGGTCGTACGCAGCATGCAGCCGGTTCTTGAGAGCAACGTGCAAAGTTTTTCGCCGGAGATAACGCTTGACCAGTTTTTAATTCGCGAGCAATACTTTGACACCAAAGATATCCGGCGCGATGAGAAAGGCGATTTATCGGCAAGAGATCTTACCGAAGTGCGTGAGCAAGTTTTGTCTGTTTTTGGCGTGGAAGCCTCCGGGGATGAACAATTAACGCATGTTTTAGATCGAATTGTCTTATTGCGCGTTCGGGATATTTTTGAGCCGCTTAAAGATTATATTCCCGCTATTTATGCCATTTTGCTGTTTTTGTCTTTAAGGTTTTTAGTGCCAATTATGGTTTGGCTATCGGCCGGTTTGGGTGCGCTTTTGTTTAAGTTGTTTGTCAGAATCGGTTTTATCAATATTGTGCAAAAGCAGGTAGTGGTCGAGACGCCGCAGTTGAACTAATGATTTATGCCTAGAGATTATTACGAAATTTTAGAGGTATCCAGAACCGCCTCTCCGGAAGAAATTAAAAAAGCTTACCGTAAACTTGCCCACCAATATCACCCGGACACGGGTAAGGGCGATGAGGCTAAGTTCAAAGAAGTCGGTGAGGCCTACGCGGTTTTAAGTGACGCCCAAAAACGCGCTCGCTATGATCGGTTCGGCCAAGCCGGGTTTAATGTGCCGCCCGGCGCGCCGCCGGGCGGGGCCGGCTTTGAGAATTGGGAAGATATTTTTGGCGGATTTACCGATTTTGGCGATATTTTTTCGGATATATTTGGCGGGGCCGGCCGCGGTCGGCGGCCGCGTCAGGAGCGGGGTGTTGATGTCGAGGCCACTTTAACCATCAGTTTTCAAGAGGCCTTTACCGGTGTTACCCGTGAAATCAAGTTAAATAAATTTGCGGCTTGTCCTAGATGCAAAGGTTCCGGGGCGGAACCGGGCAAATCAGTCGTTACCTGTCCTAAGTGTCACGGCCAGGGTTCGATTCGCGCCACCCAAAATACTATTTTTGGCACCGTGGCCGTATCCCAGATTTGTGATCGTTGCGGCGGCGCTGGCCGCGTGCCCGAAGTGGCTTGCAGCGAGTGCGGCGGTACCGGACGTTTAAAGCAGGAAAAAATCATTTCCATAAAAATTCCGGCCGGCATCGACAATGGCGATCGCATCAAGATATCGGGCGAGGGCGAAGTTGGTTACCGGGGCAGCGGCGCCGGCGATCTTTATATTAGAGTAAGAGTGGAGTCCGATTCCAGATTTAAACGAGACGGCAATAACATTTACACGCAGGCCAATGTTTCTTTTGCTCAAGCCGCTTTGGGTGAAACCATTTTAGCTGATACCTTGGCAGGTCAGGTGGAGTTAAAAATTCCATCCGGTACCCAGCCCGGTACGGTTTTCCGCCTCAAAAATAAGGGCATGCCCGATACCCGAGGCGGCCGCGGCGATCAATTTGTGTCCGTGAATGTGCAAATACCAAAGAAATTAAGCCGCAAAGAAAAGGAATTATTGGAAGAGCTAAAAAGAATTTCTTAATTTCTAATTTTCCTGCCCGCCGGCAGACAGGCAATTTTCAAAAAATTTATTAATTTAAAAATTGAGAAATTGAATCATTGTTTAGAAATTAGAAATTGAAAATTGTAAAATTACCTAGTATAATTTTACTAGAGGCCAGTTTACGGAAATAAAAGCAAAAATTAGAAATGCCGACCAATCTAGCAACCAAAACCATTCCTGCTAAATATTCTTTTTTACAAAATCTGAATATTGGTTTGGATATCATTATTATTGGTACGTGGGCGGCCGTTTCTTTGCTCTATGCCTTTACGGTGGGTAAGCGCAAAGGGCCAATTTTACTTTTATCTACCTATGCCGGCCTGGCTGTTTCGTCCATAGTCGCCAGTCTAAATTTTTCGCCAGCCGGCAGTTTGGCTGAATTGCAGAAAGGAGAGTTTTTCGATCTTCTGGTTTTCTTGGTGGTATTTATAGTGGCGTTTGTTTCTTTAATTAGGATTATCAGTCGGCATATCCGTATTCATACTACCCGCAATGGTTTGGTTCTTTTAGCCGCTTTGGAGATGGGCGCGTTTTTGGCCTCGGTCGGATCGCTCTTGCCGGCGGCCATGCAAAAACAAATTGCGGGCTTTGCTGGTTTGCTTTTTACGACACCCTGGACCCCCGCCCTTTGGTTGGCGCTGCCCCTGATAATTATTCTCATTGGCGAGCGCCACGATAAGGCTATTTTGGATAATGTTTAAAATTTAAGGAAAGGGGGTGATATTTATGAGTAATCGAGGTTTACATATTGTTACCTTCACCCTCATGGTGATAGGCGGTTTGAACTGGCTACTTTGGGGATTATTTGGTTGGGAGGTGGGTCAACTCTTCGGCGGTATGGATGCCGGTGTTTCGCGAGTGATCTATATTGTGGTTGGTTTGGCTACGGTTTACGAATTGGCCATGCACGGCAGGCACTGCCGCGCCTGCAAGCCGGAAATGGCGGGAATGCCACATCATCCGGTTGGTTAGTTTTTATAAATAGGAGAGAACTAAACAGGCTCGAGGGGGGCCTGTTTTTATTTTTTATAGTGCGCCCCGTGTGGGTAAAGCAATCGGCCCAGCAATAGTCTCGCTGGGCCGATATATTCATGGTCACAACTCCCTCTCCTCTTCGTAAAACTTAGTTAATCTCTTAAGAACCTGGGCTCTTAAGAGGCGATATTGCTCCGCGCACTCCTTGTGAGAGCAGGGGTCTTCTGGGATTTTGCCGATGCGTCCCCTCAAGATTTCCTCAAGTTCTTCTCTGGTTTTAGCGACGGCCACCATTTTGCGACTGGCCGTGATGGCGGGTTCCCAGCAAGCATTAAATAAACCCGCGGCAAAGCGAGCTTCGTCATAGGTGGTTGCCAATTCGGCCAGCCTAGCTTCAGCTTCTTTTATCCCTTGGTAGCCATCTGCGTCGCGGCCGCCCCTGATGTCTTCATATAACAGAAGCGCATCTTCCCAGGTGGCCGTGGCGTTTATTCTCGCGCATTGCCGCTCTTTTTGCAGTGCTAATGCGCGACAGTGTACATAAGCGTAATCCTCGACATCTACCGTCTGCCGGACCAGCCATGTGAGCAGTTCACTGCTCAAATCTAATTGAAGGATTATTTCCAGCACCTTTTTTCCTAAGGCCGTTCGTCTAATGCGACCCCAGGGGTCGTACTCCCAGGCACATGATGCGAAGATTTCTTTCAGCGTGTCGAGATCGAGGGCTATGCCCAATTCCTGGGATAGCGTGAGCAGGGGAATTTTCTGCTCGACAGACATTTTCTTCAGAGTTGCGATATCCATGATTCCTCCAGACGAAAGAGTGGTGGGTGCGGTTTTAATAAAGCTATAAACAAAAATTGGATTAGTGTCTATAAAACTTGACATTTTTGTCGAAAAGGAACAACATTAGAGGTAAGAAGTAATATAAATAAACGTTTTATTCTAAAAATATGGACATAATTCAACAACTTGAGGAGTTGGGCTTAAAGGATAAGACAGCAGCGGCCTATTTAGCCCTGCTCCAATTACAAAAAGCCAATGCCCACCAGATAGCCAAAGAGGCGAGTATTGAGCGGACTACCGTTTATAGCATTCTTGAAGAACTCACAAAGAAGCAGCTTGTGACCCAAAGCCGTTCCGGGAAGCGGATTACTTATCTGGCTGAATCGCCAGCTCGCTTTCAGCAATTACTTTTTAGACAGTCAGAAATACTAAAAGGGCTTATACCTGCGCTGATAGGCATGGAAGGAAAAATAAAATATAAACCAACTATAAAATATTATGAAGGCCGCGAGAATATTCTCCGGGCTTATAAAGATACTTTAAATTGTAGAGAGAAATTGTTTCGCAATATGGCGGCCGTCCCTTATGTCGAGGATTTGTTGGGAGATAAATTTATAAATCGCTATACGGCGGAGCGCGTAAAAAAAAGAATCTTTACTAAATCCCTGCGTTCATATCCTGAAAAAAAAGAGGAAATAAAAAATTGGTATTTGAAAGATGAGAATAAAGAAGTATTGAGAGAAACTCGTTATCTTGGTCCGTCTATCCAGATAGATGCCTTTATTAAAACTTACGATGATATTGTAATGCTAATTTCCTTTCAAAAAGACCAACGAGAGCCATCAGCGATAGTGGTAGAAAGCCCGGAACTGGCCCAAACAATGAAGGCTTTGTTTGATATAGCTTGGGCAGGAGCTAAGAAGGTATAAAATGGTCCGGTTGACAAGTTTTATATCCGGAATTACACTTTACTATAGTAAAGTACTTTAGTTAGATAAAGTATATAAATATGGCTAAATGGGACAATAAACAAACCATTGACTTGGTGGAAGCAATTTTGGCCTTGAAAAGCCAAGACGAGGTTAAGAAGTTTTTACGTGATCTGCTGACCGAGGCGGAGATTGTTGAATTTGGTAAACGTTGGCAGGCCGCCCAAATGCTCGAGAAAGGTGTTTCCTACACCAAGATTGTTAATAAAACCGGTTTAAGCTCCACAACTGTGGCGCGCATTTCCCAGTGGCTAAATTCCGGCATGGGTGGATATAAATTGATTCTAAAACGATTAGGACTCCATCATCACAACCACTCTTCTGGGTAGAGACTGGTTGTTTTAATTTTGCTTTTTAACAATCGCTCCCTGCCCGGGGGTGATTTTGTTTTCGGGCGAGAATTGCCCTTCTAAACTGGAGGAAGCATGGGACTTTTGTACCGCAGCTGGACCCGCTGTTTCGGCGGCATGGGGCCGCACAGGGCAGGGACGGCCTTGGCCGTCCCTGCTTAACTCAGCCTTAAGGAGGAAGTCATGCCGATCATCCAGTATTTCGACCTCGATGAGAGCGTCGTCGCGCCTACGGTTTACCGAGGGCTGCCCCACCGCGCTACAAACACGGGTGTTATCATCGAGCAAGAGATCATCTTAGAGCTGAACTATTTTCTCGAAGAGTTTCTGCGCTTCACAGGCTATGACCACGAACAGCTTTTTTTCAGGATCGACGCATTCCTCCGAGAGGAAGGGCTTGACATCATCGAGGTAAATGTGGAGCTGCAGGAAGGCTGGGGCATTGCCCTCAACCTTCTCAGGGCGGCTGGGCGTATACCCCAGATGCCAAGAGATGCGGAGCTGCCCGCGAGATTTGTAATCACCACGACCGACTACCTAGCCGAGCTGCAACTCGCTTGCCAGGAATTCAAATTTCTTGGCCACGAGGCAAGCGTGGAAGTGGTCGAAGATGGATCAACGCGAGCAACTAAGCATCCGCTCGACAGCAAAATCCACTTGGCTCGCTTTTGCCCGCATTGGTGGGGCGAACAGGTGGCGGTGCCGCACATGTACCATGTGGATTATATGCCATGGCAAGGCATTCCGCCGGATGTGGTGTTCAAGTTCTGCCAGAAGTACGGACCAGAGTCGGCGGCGGCGCGTTACAGTGTGATACGCCGCCGCGCAGCAGGCCGGGCTAAGCACTTGCGCGAATGCTACAACAGACGCGCTTTGATCGCGCAGCAGTGCGTACAACCTGCTCGGTCGCCTGCAGGCGAAGTTACCCAGGCCGTAATCCTGTGCGCGCAGCACCACCCGATCACTGGCTACTTACAAGTGGCCCCGCCGGATACGTTTGTCATCAACGACAAAACTGGCCGTGCCGGCCCGCTAGTCTTTTTATGAACCATTGTTAGGGGAGGAGGCAGCGCGCTCCCTGTCCATCGGACAGGGAGCGTCAAGATTAATAGATTAACGATTAACATAATGAAATTATTCCCAAATTTTCGTATATACGAAAATTTGGGAAAGATATTCGCCCAAGTAAATGAAAACTATAATTTTTGATTTAGATGGCACTTTGGTGGATTTGGGTCCTTTACAAAAATCAAAATCGGGTTTGCCTATTAAATATGCAACGGAAACTATGCTTAAAAAACTGTCTGGACAGTATCGTTTAGGTATAATCACAGGCAGCAGCAAACGGGAGCTCATTTATGTTTTTGAAAGTTTAAATTGGGATAAATTTTTTGATAGGCGGTTAATTATTACCAAGGCGGACAAGAAAAGTGGTAAGGCGTTCAAAGCAATGAAGAAAAAAATAAAAGAAAATATTGTTTTTATAGGCGATAGCGTTTCTGACCAAATCGGCACCAGCGCAGCTGGATTGTCTTGCGTGCTAGTAAAAAAGGGCAAAAATATGCTAGAACAAAGGAGAAATTTAGCATTAGCTGTTAATAAAAGTAAGAAAATGCTGTCAGCAAGGGCTTGATTTATGGCTAATATTTTGTTAAAATAGCAAAGCATTTACGCCCCGCTAGCTCCCGCCTAATAAGGCAAGGCTTGCCCGATATAATCGGGCGGCAGACTGGTATAAAAACGACTGCCGGAGTAAACTAGAGATCTGGCTTTGCCAGTCTCCTAGTTTATCGGAGGCAGAACCTTGTAAGGAGGGTGTGAGGAGTACGAACGAAGTGAGTACGTTTGGGAAGAGGGAACCATGGGTTCCATAATCTCCCAGTATAAGCCCCGATAGCTCAGCCTGGTAGAGCACATGCCTTTTAAGCATTGGGTCGCAGGTTCGAATCCTGCTCGGGGCACCAGCAAGAATCCCAAGGTCATTTCTGATCTTGGGATTTTGCTTTATGCTCGCGGATTCGAACGAAGTTCGAAGACTAATCCGCCTTGGGGCTCGGAGCTTGCGACGAGGGTTCCGAAGAGTGGCGGTGGCCACAACTTATCGGATCAAGTTTGCCTGGTCCGCCAAAGGCGGCAAACTTAGAGGGGCACCGATTGAATTTATTAATTGAATGGGTGTAAAGTAAAGATAGTTATACGTTCGGCCCGAAAGGGTCGAGCTCCTGGCCGCGGGCTTTTTGTATGCCGCCAAAGAACGAGAATTTTATCTATGTTGAACGCATTCATAGCACCGATAGGAAGAATAATAGCCATAGCTCTTATTGGAGGCGTGGTATTGGTTGCTAGCGGAACTCCCATTTCCCACCCCTCGGAAGGCGCCAGCTCTGAGATCGCGCCAAAAGAAGATTTTAATACAAATACGGAACAGGAGATAGAAAATCTCAAGCAAGAAATTGCTGAATTAAAAAAACAACAAGATTCCGATACTAAGGCAATAGAACAA
>CAZSSD010000009.1:0-23021 GCA_964609765.1 uncultured Candidatus Saccharibacteria bacterium
ATAGATCCGCAGAGGGCACGAATATTTTAACCGTACCCGAGGTTTTATCAAAGGAGACTTGGGCGGTACCGGAAGCTTCGAAATCATAATCCCGGGTTTGAATAATAGTTTGTTTCTCTATTATTTTTTCTACTGCTTTAGCTGATGGCGTGCTTGTGGAATTTGGTTTGGGTTTTAGTGTTGAATCGTCTTTAGAATCAATATTGTCTTTATTAGAGCCGTTGTCTGTTTCGGAAGCCGGGACAGTATTTCGTATATTTAAGATATTGCTAAAAGGGCGAGAGAAAAATTCCAGAAATGCTATTTTGGATGAGGTGCCGAGCACTTGAGAATTTGCTTCTGGCTTTTCGATATTTTCTTTGGTAGTGGCGATATCGGCAAAAATCGAAGGTTCCGGATTATTTGCAGTCTGGGTTTGAGTTTTATCAAAACCCTTATAGTATTCATTAAGCCAGAGCTTGCTGTTGGATACGAGCGGCGCCAGCGTTATTTTAGTGGCACTAACCTTTGTCCCCGACTCTTCGGCGGGTTTGTCATTGGTTATTTGGGAGAAACTAATTTTGACATGAGTGAGGTTGTCTGCAAGCTTGGCGTAGTTTTGCGCGGCCGGTTCGGTAATTTTTTCGAGCGCTATATTTGTATAAGCAACGATCTTTACCAAGGACCCGCTGGTCTTGTTTAGGAAATTTTTGGAGTAACCATACAGATTTCGTTGGCCCGTAATTACATCGGCCAACACCTTATCAATAGCGTTACTTGTTTTTGTTGAATAGGTTGCCAAATCCCCAAAACCTTCGCTTAGGCCAATTTTGGTTGCGGCCAGGGTATATTTTGCAGCGTTGCTAAAATCGTAGATGCCATAAACTGCCGGATCGCTTATTTTGTTGCCCAGACTGATTAGGGCCGGGGATAAAGTTTCCAAATCGTTTCTGGCATAAATGCCCAGCCCTTTCCAGCTTGATTTGAAGTCTGAATAAGCGACATCTAGGGTCAGGGTTGTTGTCTGCGCGCTGTTTTGGGTAAGTTCCGAGGCAGAAGTCTTAAGCAATTTGGCCGGCTCTATAAAGTGCAGCCTAAAGTCCCGGTCTAACCCATAGAGAACACCCGTGAATTTTAAAGACTTGTTTTCCTTGTAACCCTGTAACCATGAACCCAAGACTAAAAATACAAAAAAGACAACCAAAGCAGCCGCTAAAAATTTGGCCATTTCCCCCGAAGTATACCGGGGGAAGTTATAGCTTGCCCGCTTAGATTGCCTGCGCGGTGTCCGGACGGACCCAGTCTTCAGTTGTTTTTTTGTTTTGTTCCCCATCTAACGTAGAAGCATAAAGAAGCGCCACTTCTTTATAATTGCCCTTTATTCAATTTTATTTTTGTTTCCTGCCTGCCGCCTGCCTGACGGCAGTCAGGTGAGGCAGGCGAATAGTGATTTACTCTATCTATCTATATTATAGCAAAAAGTAACTCTGCTTGTCAACCGCAGAGTTAAGCGTGTGGCGTTTGCCTATTCAAGTTTGAGATTAACAAAGTTGCTTTTTTCTCCATTTTGCGAAGCCGCAAACAGGGTGTAGTTGCCGGTCGCAAATTCGCTTGGCACTTTCCAGCTTAGAATATAGGTGGTATTATCGCCGGATTGGGTGATGGTCGTCTCGCCGTTAATAGCGGCGGCTTGGCCTTCGTTGTTTCTTAGATATATTTTTATTCCGTCTGTGTTGATTGATTCTTCCAGTATGAGTGTGATGTTGGTTTTATTTTTTATAATACTTCCGTTTTTCGGGCTGGCAATATACATTGCGCCAACACTGGCGGGGATGACTGAATTATCATTTGTCGTATATTGAATGGTGTTGTCCTCCGGCAATACCTCACCATCACCGTCTTTTTCAGTGGGCGGATATAAAAATCCCGCGTCTCTGGCCCAGCGCCGTACGGGGTTTTCCCAATCCGGGTCTTCGGGTCTTTCTGAATGAAAAACCGTATAAAGTCTTGTCTCAATATATTCCGGCGGCGTTTTGGTAGTGGCTAGCAGGCCGTTATTTTTATTGATTTTGATGAGGCGGTGGACATTGTCGCCTTCGCTTGGCACTACGGAGGACGCGAACTTTTCGATTTTGGTTGGACTATTGGCCGCTATGGTCGCCGAAGTTGGCAGGAGGCCGGATACGGAATCTACGGCTACCTCGGCAATACCGTCGGGCCGCTTGAAGCTTTCCACCTCTTTGTTAGCGTGAGCTTTGCGCATGAATGAATTCCAGATTGGCCCGGCCACGATGGAGCCGTCCGCGCCCACCTTCATCAGTTTGCCGTTCATATTACCAGCCCAAACACCCGCCGCTAACTGCGGCGTATAGCCCACGGTCCAGGCATCTCGCCAGTTTTGAGTGGTACCGGTTTTGGCGGCCACGGGGCGGCCGGGCAGAGTTAAATAATTATTAGAGCCGAAAATGTAGGCGCGCGCTTCGTTATCGGATAAAACATCAGAAATTAGGTAGGATATTTCCGGATTAACAACCTGTTCACCTTGATCTTCCTTGGCTTCGTAAACTATTTCGTTTTTGCTATTTTCTATTTTGAGGATGGCTTCAGTTTCGTGCTTAATGCCATTATTGGCAAATACGGCAAAGCCGGCGGTGTGGTCGAGAAGCTTTATTTCGCAGCCGCCCAAGACCAAAGAAAGACCGCAATCGTCAGGGGAAAGCTCGCTGGTCATGCCGACTTTTTTCATAAATTTAATGGCGTCTCTCACGCCCACTAATTGCAGAGCCTTAACCGCGGTAATGTTTAATGAGCCGGCCAAAGCTTTCCTGATCGAGACCGGTCCGTATTCTTTGCCGCTATAGTTTCTGGGAATGTAGGGTTCGCCGTTGGTTTGCCCAAAGACCGTATGCACATCCATAAACAGCGTGGCCGGGCCCATGCCTTCTTCAAAGGCCGCGGCATAGACATAGGGCTTAATGGAAGAGCCGGGTTGCCTGTCCCGTATGGCAATATTAACCTGACCGTCATTTTCTTCATCGAAGAAATCACGGCTGCCAACCATGGCTAAAATTTCTCCCGTTTTAGGGTCAATGGCCACCAGGCCCGCATTGGTGGCACCGTACTGCGTTAAGCGGGAGGTGTTATCGGTAATTGCCTCTTCAGCCATTTTTTGCATTTCTAAATCCAAAGTGGTGGTGACTTTAAAACCGCCTTCTTCGAGCGCGGCCGCGCCATATTGATCCTCAAGAATTTCTTGGATGTACATAACAAAGTGCGGGGCCTCAATCCCGGTGCGCGCCGGCTTAAATTGGACCTCTTCTTTTTGAGCTTTGGCGGCTTCTTCGGGAGTTATGAATTTCAGTTCGGCCATGCTTTGCAGGACATGGTTTTTACGGCGATCTAAAACGTCGCGGTGAGACCCATAGGGGTTGAGGTAACTTGGTCTTTGCGGCAAGGCCGCCAGATACGCAGATTCGGCCACGGATAAATCGCGGGCCGGTTTGCCAAAATAGGTTTGGGCCGCGGCCTCGATGCCGTAGGCGTTTTGGCCGTAAGGTATTTCGTTTAAGTAAAGTTTAAGAATGTCATTCTTTTCCAGGCTTTGTTCGATGCGGACAGTTAGAATTATCTCCTTGAATTTTCGGGAAAGTTTTTTCTCCGGAGAAAGTAGGGCATTCTTTACCAATTGTTGGGTGATGCTGGAGCCGCCTTCGCTTTTGCCCTGGGTGAGATCCCGGAATAAAGCCCTCGCCACGCCGCGCAGGTTAATGCCTTTATGGTCGTAGAATTTTTTATCTTCAATGGCAATGGTGGCTTGTTTAACCCGATCCGGTATCTGGTCGAATTCAATGAGCGTTCTTTTAACCTCGCCATGTATTTCATAAAGCAAAGCGCCGTTACGGTCGTAGATTTTGCTGGATTCGGTTACATTGCGGCTGTTAATGCGGCTGGGGTCGGGTAGGTCGTTAGCGTAAACAAAAAAAGCGCCTATCAGAACGATTAAGAAGCCGAGCGCGGCAAAAGCCCCCAGCCTAACGGCTTTTAATATTAGTTGGGGAGTGAATCTAGTGGATTTGATTTTCCGAAAAAGGTCTTTAACCAGTCTTTTAATCTTGATCATTAATGAAACCAATTACCTTATCGTATATGCTATACTAGCTATATAATACAGATATATTCTATGCCAGAATCGCTATTAAATAAAGTCTTAGAAAGAGGAACGGTAGAAACGTATCCTTCACGCGAGGCGTTGGCTAAGGCTTTAAAAAATCCGGCAAAACTCGTTTTTTATTTAGGCATTGACCCCAATGCTTCATTTTTACACCTGGGCCACACCATTGCCGTTCGAAAACTTGAACAGCTGCGCCAATTGGGCTGCGGAGTCATTTTACTTATTGGTAATTTTACAGCTACGATTGGTGACCCTACCGATAAATCGGCCGCGCGCAAGTCTTTGACGTTAAAAGAAACAGAGGTACACGCCAAAAATTATTTAAAACTTTTGGGGCCGGTTCTGAATTTCAAAGACCGCAAAAATCCGGTGGTCGTGAGAAGAAATAACGAATGGTGGGGCAAAATGTCAGCCGCTCAACTGCTGGCGCTTGGTCAGAAGGTAACAACACAAAGACTGCTTGAACGAGATATGTTTCAAGAAAGAATCAAGAGCGGCGCACCCATTTATTATCACGAGTTGGCCTATCCTCTGCTTCAAGCTTATGACAGCGTAGCCATGAAAGTTGATGGCGAGATTGGCGGCAATGATCAGACCTTCAATATGTTAATGGGACGGCAACTCGTTAAGGAAATGCTGGCTAAGGAAAAATATGTTATTACCACCAGACTTTTGGTAGATCCGACCGGCAGAAAAATGGGTAAAAGCGAGGGCAATGCCGTGCCGCTGGATGCCAATGCCTCGGATATGTATGGCGCTATAATGTCCTGGCCGGACGGGATGATCCCGGATGCATTTGAATTGTTGACCGACGTAGAAATGTCCGAATTTAAAAAATGGCAAAAAGAACTCGGGCCCAGAGACCTAAAGGCTAGATTGGCTCAAACTATTGTTGGAATTTATCATGGCGAAAAAAACGCCGCCGCCGCCTTTAACGAGTTTGACCGCGTGTTTCGGTCCAAGGAAATACCGGAGAATATACCGACCGTGAAAATAAAACCTGTCAGTATTTCTGCTGCGGATTTGTTGGTGCTAACCGAATTGGTTACAAGTAAAGGCGAAGCCCGCCGTGTTATTGAGCAGGGTGGCATGAAATTAAATAGTAAGGTGGTGGCAAATCCAAGCGATAATTTATTTGTAGTTAAGGGTGATGTTGTGCAACGCGGCAAAAGACGCTTCGTTAGAATTGCTTAATTCCAAAATTATACTTTTTTCTGTATATACATTAAAAACTATAATAATCCGCGGTTTTTTTATTATTAAAAATGGCGGTTAACGATCGATAAAGCGGCGGCTAGAGCGTCGGCGGCATCGTCGGGTTTGGGCACCGTTTTTAAATTCAGCAGCACTTTGACCATGTGCTGGATTTGTTTTTTGTCCGCTTTGCCGTATCCGGTGACGGCCATTTTGACGTCCTGCGGCGAGCATTCCACTATTTTTACACCCTGCTCCTCGGCGGCCAACATAATTACTCCCCTGGCTTGAGCGACCGAGATAGCGGTTTTAATATTCTTGGAAAAATAAATTTTTTCCAAGACCACCACCTCCGGTTTTATTTTTTTAAGCAGCCGCTTTGTTTCTTGGTAAATAGTTTTTAGGCGCTTTGCGTCCATATCGCTTTTGGGCGTAGCAATAAAGCCAACATCTATGCAGACGGTTTTAGCGCCTATTTTTTCAATGGCGCCATAGCCTATGGTGGCCGTACCCGGATCGATGCCTAAAATTCGCATGAAAGATTAATTTCCTAATTACGTTAAATTACTATACACATTAATGACGTCGTCGTTGTCTTCCAGCGCAGATTGGAGTTTTTCAATTTGTTCATGCACTTTTTCGTCCGGCGCAATAGTTTGTTTAGCCATCCAAGCTAGTTCCGCGGTTTCTATTTTTGCCCCTACTTTTTCTATGGCATCTTTTATTTTCATTAAATCTTTTGGATCCGTATAGATTTCTAGGCCTTCATTTTGTTCTACTACTTCTTGAGCACCGGCATCTATGGCAGCCAGTTCAGTTTCATCCTTATTCTGCGCGGTGGCTAAGATCAGGCCGCGATGGTCGAACATCCAGGCTACGGAACCGGTGTTGGCCAGTTGGCCGTTGTTTTTAGAAAATATCTGCCGGATTTCCTGTAGAGTGCGGTTAGTGTTATCGCTCGCCGTTTCCACAATAAAAGCGCTGCCAGCCGGACCAAGGCCTTCATATATAGCGGCGGTTATCTGGCCGCTTTTATCTTCGCCCGTGCCGCGTTTGATAGCCCGCTCAATATTGTCGCTGCCCATACCGGCGGCCTTAGCGCGATCCAAAACATACCGTAATTTATAGTTCATATTGGGATCGCTGCCGTCTTTTGCGGCCAGCGCTATGTTTTTGGCAAATTTAGAAAAAGCCTGACCCTTCTTTTTGTCGGTTGCTTCTTTTTGTCTCTTAATTTGGCTCCATTTGTTGTGACCGCTCATAACATGTAGCACGTAGCACGTAGCAATTATAACACAAAGAAAAGCGTTAATCAGACGCTTGAATTTTTTAATTTCTAATTATCCTGCCTGCCGGTAGGCAGGCAATTTTCAGACAATGAATTAATTTAACAATTTTAAAAATTGAGAAATTGTTTAGAAATTAGAAATTGAAAATTGAGACATTAATTTATTCAAAATTTATCTTATCACTCTCCTGGTTTCGACCATCAATTCTTCTTTGCGGTGCTTCCATTCTTCCAAAACCGCCACCTTAATAATGTCTGTGGCTTCGTCTGGCGACATTTCGCCGCGGCTTACTTTTTGAAAAATAAATTCATCGATAATACTGCGCATTTCCTCGTCACTGGCCGGACCTTGGGTTTGTATGTAATCAGCCAGATCGCCCACTATCTCTTGTATGGTATTGTGAAAGTCCGGCGTGTTGAGGCTATCGTTATCGCTTGGTTTGTCTTCGAGATCAAAAATGGAATGGGTAATATTTTTATCTATCATATCGATACGGTTACTATTTTAAGGATTATTTTTAAGTGTCAAAAAACAACAAATCCCGCAAAGCGGGATTTGTTGCGCCTGAACTGGTGAGTATCAGTACTTGCTTAAGTATCGGAGAAGTTTACTTAAGCTTGCCTCCACAAGCCGTAGTCGCACTTTTACCCGCCAAGCCCACGCAAAACTAAAAAGTACCTAATTGAATATTAGGTGAAATCGGTCAATCAATTTTTGAATAAATGTAATAAAAAAGGGGCAAAGAAACGCCAGATAATGGTTTTACTATACGGAAGTTGTGCATAAAATACATGTTATAGTGTCCTATAAAAAGGAAATCCCGGCCGCGCACAGTGGCACGGCCGGGATTTCCCTTGCTTCTTGTGAATTTGCGGCTACTTCTTGCCGCGCTTGGTTCGCGGGGCCGAGTACTCCGGCACGGCGGCCGTGTCCGCGGCGGGCAGCGGCGCGCACACGCCTTCGCGCGCCGTCTTGCAGAACGCATCCACCGCCGCCCGGGTGAAAATGTCTTCCACCCGTGCATCGGTGATGGCCGCGCCGCCGCCGTCGGTCACGAAGACCGAATTCCTCATCTGCGCCATGCCGCCGGTCGTCCGGATCTGCGAGGGGTCAGCCAGGAAGGTCTTGCGCGCCGTATCCTTCCGGCCGATCTTTGCCGTGAGCATTACGGAGATCCCGGAGTGGATACCGTCATACAGGCACCACATCCGGTCGCCGGCACGCAGCCGGCCGATCTTCTCCGGATCGCAGATACGGCCGCGCGCCGTTACGCGGGAACGGTTGTACCCACTGTAGGCCAGTTGCACCTGCAGCAGGTAGTCGTACTGCATGGCCGGGTTGGCCGTGTCCCGTGACGGCTGCGGCGGGTAGCAGGGTTTCAGGGTGAGGCCTGCGAGCTGGTAGGCGGTCATGAGCGCACCCTCGACATCGAAGGTGATCTGCCGCACGAGCTCGCGGTCGCGAAGCGGCAGATCTGCGCCGACGCCGCGCACGTAGTAGAACCGTTCGCGGCCGTCGGAGAGTTCGATTCGTTCGACGTGGACCACGATGCAGCCGGTTCCGACGGGGGCTTCGAGGACACGGTTCGTGGCCAAGCGCTGCATGGCCGGCTCGGGCGGTGCGGGCGGGGTCGGGATGACCTGCCGCTTGCCGCAGGCAGCCACCAGGGCCGCCACGATCGCGATGAAAAAAGCAAGGGGTCGCATTGTATCACTCCTTCGAAGGTGGTGAGAGCGTACTTCTAGAATCCATATATAATAACACAACCCTTGAACTTAGTCAAGGGTTGTGTTTAAAAGAGATTTTTAAGTTGTTTTATATATTATCGAGCACGCATTGTTGTCTGGCTTCATCCCACCTAGAACCCGAGCCGCAGGAGCGATCCGGGCCGCCAGCTCCGCCCCCGCCGCGCGAAATAAAGCTTGCCACGACATTCACAATGGCCCAAGCGAAAAGGACGATAATTAAACCTATGAGTGCGTTCTTGATGGTGCTTTTAGCGGCCTTAACATTTTCTTCATTGCCGCCGGCCATAATGTAGCGGTAACCGCCAATCACGACAAAGACTACTGCCACAAGGCCTACAATAAACAAAGCAAACTGGATAACCTTGTTTATGGCTTGGGCTGGATCGGTGGCGCCCGGGGCGTCGCCTTGCGGCGGCAGGCAGGTCGCTCCGGCTTTTTCAAAACCGCTTGGGCAGGTTACAGCCGCAGTCATAAACGGCAAGCTAACGGCCGTGATCAGCAAAATCAGGAGTAGTATTTTTTTGGTTTTTTCTGTGTTCATTTTTTAGGGTGTGGGCGCCGGCGGAGTTGGATTGCCGGCCGCTACGGTGGCCACCAAGGCCACGATGGCGTAGGCAAATATAACTATCAGTAGTCCCACTAAAGCGCGAATAATAGTCGCTTTGGCTGATTTCACTTGCTCTTCATTGCCGTTGGCAGCCAGGTATTTAAAGCCGCCAATGATTACAAAGATTAAGGCAACCGAGCCTACGAATATAAGAGCCCAATCAATGATTTGTTTAACCACGTCTCCGACCGAAGTATAACCTTTAACAGTGTCGGGTTTTTTAGGTAAACAGGTGGGGCCAAGGGTGTTTGGGTCATCGCCGCAGATCGTTTTAGCGTCTATGGCCGCTGAAGCCAAATAAGGCACTATCAGTATGAGAGCAACCAAAACGGCCAGAATTATTATTGTAGTTTTAGAGTGGTTCATTTAACCGGTGGCAATTTTAACGACAAGCACAACAATGGCATAGGCGAATAAGACAATGAGTAGCCCCAGCAGGGCGCGAATAATGGTGGTCTTGGCAGCTTTAACTTGTTCTTCTTTGCCATTGGCGGTGAGATACTGATAGCCGCCAATGATCACAAAGATCAGGGCGACAGAGGCAACCAGCAACAAAGCAACATCAATAATAGCTCTCACCAGTTCGCCAACAGAGCCATATTCTTTAACGCCTTGGCTGCCGCCGGGCCTATCCGGCAAGCAAACGCCGCCTACGCTTTGGGCGGGCGGCGGGCAGAGCACAGGTGGTTGGGCAAAGCTAAGCAGGGGTGTTGTTAAGACCACCATGAAAATAGCCAGCGCAAAAAATTTGTTTAAAAACAATTTTTTACGCATGGATATTATTCTACGCGATCAATCAGGTTGTAGATTACGCGTACCAGGGCAAAAGCCAGCACGACAATAATCAGACCAATGAGGGCGTTGATAATAGTGCCTTTGGCTGCTTTGACTTTCTCTTCGTCACCGCTTGAGGTCATGTACTTAAAGCCGCCCCAAACCAAGAAGACCACCGCCACTAAACCGACAATGCTCAAGAATACCTGCAGAATTTGGACTATCAAAGTGCCAACATTTGTTTCGCCGGCTCTCACAAATTGGTTGGGAGGGGTAACGTTGCCGAAAATATCTTCGGCGGCACCCTGGGCACCAATGACCATTGGCGTGAGGGCCAAAGCAAAGATCGCGAATATGGTGATTACGTTTATAGCTTGCGTTAACTTAATGTTTTTTAATTGCTTCATATATGTTTAATAATTTTATTAATTTATTTTCTTATATCGACCTTGTTGAATTTAAGTAAGTACGGTAAGGAGAATGCGTATAATCGAGTAAGCGAGCACGACTACGAGAAGGCCGATAATGGCCCAGACTAATCTGTTTTTGGCGGCTTTTAGCTTTTCGGCTTCGCCGGCGGAAAATATCATCTGATAGCCGGCTAATATGATGGCAATGATGGCAACAAAGCCGACTACGCTGACAAGGACGTTGACAACGAAAGTAACGATGGCCGTTATTCCACTGAATCGTAATGGATTTTTGAGTTGGGCAGCGTGGCTGATTGCCGGTATTAGTAGGGGCGCAACTATAATCAGATTTTTAATTCTTTGTTTCATGGCAGTTCTATTTATTGCCAGGGCTTATACCACGTTGTGCCAAAATCGTAATCACTGCTTAAAACCGTACCCCAAATAATGTTGATGATTACAAAGGCCGATAGGATTAAAATGAAGCCGAGGATGGCGAGCGTAGCTCCCTTTTTGCCGCTTTCATACAACTCGGCCTTGCCAGTCACACCAGCCGAGGCCATCTTTAAGCCGTTAAGAATAAGCATGACAACGACCACCAAACCGGAGAGCTCCAAAGCGATGTTTATGATGCTAATAAGCAAGCCAATTAGATCGTTAAGCTTGCAGAACTTTTCTTCTTCAAGTACGATATTGCCGGTTTCATCTTTCAGTGGTTGGCCCGCGGCATCTTTTTTTACAACATCATCAAATCTGCCGCACGGCACCAAGCCTTGGGCCATCGTGAGTGACGGTATAAGTATGGCTAAAATGGTAAGAACAATAACTATTTTGATTATATCATATTTCATAAGCATCTGATCAGCGGGGACGAATGGGGTATTTATTTAATAGGCTTGCCAAGGATTGTTCGGCGCGGCTTAAGGCCTCGCTTGGCGATAAACCGGAAATGGCTACGTCGTCTATCAATTCGTTCAGAATTTTTTCAAATTGAATCGTGTCGGGTTTAACTACTGATTTCGCGGATAAGACATTATCGGCAAAAACTCCCAAAGTAGGATCTTTTTGCTGCTCGGTTAGGACATCGCGTCGGCTGCTTGGCGTTTGCGTGTTCGCGACGTACTTTTTGTTCTGCTCGTAAAGGCTGGCAAAGAGGATAAAGTCCCAAGCCGCGTCTGTATTTTGTGAAGCCGTCCAGACTGTTTCGGCCCAGTAACTTGCCAGATTAACTTTTGGTTGAGAGGTCGAAACCTGGGGTATTGCGGCCACGCCGTATTTCAGGAACGGCTGTTTGGCGTTAAGTGTTGGCATCAGGTAGCTGTAGCCCAAAGTTAGCGCGGTCCGGCCTTGCGCAAATGCGTCGATAGAATAATCCATTCTGGTGTTCCAAGTGTAAACCTTTGAGCTTGGGTCAGAAAATTGGGTATAAAATTTTAAAGCGCGCGCCGCCGGAACATCGCCATTGGCATCGGTGCCGCCGCGGTTCAAGGTTATGCTCGCAAAACTTGAATCATAAAAATTGACGCCGCTTTGCAGCATGAGGAGTTGCAGTATGTCGCCGGCCCGGTTTACATTATTGGCGCTGCCCATGGTGATGGCCGACCGTTCGATTTGGCCGCGATTATCTATTTGCGTAAGTTTGGGAACGGCGCTGATTAAATCCGGCCAAGTCGCGGGCGGCCTGGCAATACCGGCGCTGGCCAGCAATTCCCGATTATAATAGAGCGCCAGCACGTCTACGCTTTGAGGCAGTCCGTAAATTTTTCCGTCCGGCATGACGAAGTCATCCGAAACTACGTCGACATATGTTTCCCTAAATCGTCGGGGCGGAATAAGATTGTCCGGAGCCGGTTTGATCTTATCCAGGTATCGCGGCAGCCAGTCGTTTCTGACGCTAAAAATATCCGGCCCCTTGCCCGCGGCCATGGCCTCGAGCCGGTCGCGCTCATAGGTTTCAACCGATTTTTGGGTGTAGATAATTTTAACGTTCGGTCGTTGCCGTTGGTAGGCCTCAATTATGCCTGACCATTTATCCGAGCTGTCAAAGGGCTTCCAGAAATTAAGCGTGCTGCTCGCGACATTTTCCTCTTTGTCGCCGCCACAGGAAAGACCGGTGCCAAAGATAGCGACTATTGATAAAAGAGCAATTATTATTTTCTTTTGAATGTTTGTTTTCATGACAAAGCTTTTCTTTATTATAACATATATAAATCCCAAACTCCAATTTCCAATTCCTAATCAAATCCCAATTCTTAAAATCCTAATTGGTCATTAAGCTATTAAAGCATTTATTGGGTATTGTGGTTTGGCCATTGGGGATTTTATCCTTGCCTCCACCGGTATTGCAGGGCCTCGCTAAGATGGTCGGGTTCGATGCTTTTTGCCTCATCCAGATCAGCAATGGTGCGGGCGACCTTGAGGATGCGATGATAGGCGCGGGCGGAGAGGTTCATTTTATCAACGGCCGTTTGGATAATTTTTTCGCCTGCCTCGTTCAACTGGCAGTGGGCTTTAAGATCTTCAGGCATCATGCGTGAATTTGTTTTGTCAGTACCGAATCGTTTTTTTTGTACGCCGCGCGTCTGTAAAACTTTTTCTCTTATGCTATTACTCGTAGGCGCGCCTGTCGTTTTGAGCTGTTCGTAAGACTGTTGAGGCACTTCGGCGATTAAGTCGATACGATCAATGATGGGGCCGGACACCCGTGTTTTGTATTTGCGGATTTGCGCATCTGAACAAACGCAAGGGATTTTAGCGTTGCCCAAATTCCCGCAGGGGCAGGGATTTTGGGCCGCCACCAATATAAATTGTGAGGGAAATTGGAAAGTGGCGGCGGCCCGGCTGATAGTAACGTAACCGTCTTCAAGCGGCTGCCTTAAACTCTCCAGGGCCGAGCGCGGAAATTCCGGGAATTCGTCCAAAAACAAAATGCCGTGGTGCGCCAGGGTTACTTCTCCGGGCTTGGGATATGAGCCGCCGCCAATGAGGGCAATATGGGAGCTGGTATGGTGCGGACTTCTAAACGGCCGCGTGGCCGTGAGATCATTTTTATTTATAAGCAGGCCGGCGATGCTGTAAATTTTTATAACATCAACAAATTCGTTTTGGGAAAGCGGCGGCAGGATGCCGGCAAGGGCTTTGGCCAGAAGTGTTTTCCCCGAACCGGGCGGGCCGGTCAAAAGCAGATTGTGGCCGCCGGCCGCGGCAATGATGGCGGCGCGTTTAGCCATGTGCTGTCCGGCTATTTCTGAAAAATCAAAGCTAGGGAGTCTGCCGTTTTTAATTTGCAGTTTGGCGGCGGGCTTGATTGGTACCCTGCCCTCGAGGTGCGCAATGATTTCCGATAGTTCGTTAGCAGGCAAGGCCTTAATTTTTTCAACCAGCGAAGCCTCTTTGATATTTGCGGCCGGTATGAAGATATTCTCAATGCCCAATCTGGCCGCCAGGCTGGCAATGGGCAGTATGCCGCTCACCGGTCTTAAGCGGCCGTCTAAGGCTAGCTCCCCTACAAAAAGGGAATTTTGTAATTGGTCTTGCTCAACATTAATGAGCCCGGCTTCGGCGAGTATGGAAAGGGCAACCGGTAAGTCGTAAAGCGTGCCGGTTTTGGGAAGATCGGCGGGAGCCAGGTTCACGGCAATACGGCCTTGCGGAAATCTATAGCCGGTATTTTTGATAGACGATTTAACGCGCTCTTTGGCTTCTTGAACCGAAGTATCCGGCAACCCCACCAAAATCACTGTGGGCAAGCCCGGCGTGATATCCGTTTCGACCTCCACTAAAACGCCCTCTAAACCTAGGACCGCACCTGAATTGACTCGCGTGGGCATGGTAAAAGTTTAAAATTGAAAAATCAAAATGCAAAATTGGGTTTTAGAATCATACTTTTTTCTTACTCAAAAAGGCGGTTAAGGCAATCGAGACTATGCCCGTAAATATGGCAATGTCCGCCATGTTAATTATACTTAAAGCCAGCGGAATAAAGTCCGTCACAAATCCTCGAACCATCCTCTCGAGCAGATTGGCCGCGGCTCCACCCAGGACCAATCCCCAGCCTATAGCATAAGCAGGATGGGCAAGATTGTTTTTTAGCTTTAAAAAAAAGAATAATAAAACAGCAAAAATTGCTGCTTGAGAGGCCAGGGCCATGTTGTCGCCTACGGGGATACTGAACGCCAGTTCGGTATTTTTAACAATTGGCCGATTGCTTCGCAGAACGAGGTATTTTGTAATTAAATCTAGGGAGAGCGTTAAAAGCGCGGCTAAGGCAGTAAGCATTATTTTGAATGCTTAATGCAGGTGGTAGCCCAAGGCAGCACCTTAAGACGCTGTGGCTCAATATCATCGCCTTGTTCGCATTTGCCATAAGTACCCGCGTCTATGGCCTTGAGGGCCTGATTGATTTTTTTCAGCATGGCTTCCAAGTCTTGTTCTACGGCCAAGCTTTGCTCGTAGTTGGTTACTTCCAGAGCGTTAGCGTCCACGTCGTCGCCCAAGTTTTCAAAACGACTATGGAAATCTTCCGGGTTGGCCGTCGGTTCAGCGATAAATTTAAGCTCACCCTCAATGCGGGATTTTTCCTGCAGAAGTTTTTCTCTCTGGGACTTTATGAATTCTTGGGGGAAAGGCATCGTATTTTAATTATATAGAGAAAATCTTAAATTGGAAATTGACCAAAAGAAAAGCCGGAGCACAAGCATTCTACGATTGATACACCATCATGGTTGTTGAAGGGGGTCAAGAGAAAGCTCGCGTCCGGCAGCCCGTAGAATACACGGGATCTGCCGTCGCCCCTTCAACCGGGAGTGTTGCTCCTAAATGTTTAGGAGCAAAACCCCGGATTGAATGGGGCAACCAGATCCACCATAGGTCTTCTACAGGCCTAATCCTTCAGTCCCTCGAAACTGTAAGGAAGAATGTCCGTGGCCTTAAATTTTGTAAGACCGGAACACTCCACCACTCTTATGGTATCTTGGTAGATACCTAAACTAAAAGAGCTAATCGAATTTTTGTTTTACACCCCTAGCCAAAGCTTGGGGCAAATCATTTTATTTTTTGTTTTTGCGAGTAGCCTTTCGAGGAAAAGGCTGCGACGAGTAGTGGGGGAATTGAGCTCACGTACCACATAGCACGTATCACGTAGCAATTTTTTTGTTGCGTGTTACGGGTTACGTGATTTTGAGGGCAATTCGCCCACTACTGCGCCTGTGACGAGTGGTTAGAAAATCAGTGCGGCAAACTTCTCCGAATAAATTTGTCGCAAGGATTTGCTTAATAAAGTTTTTTAAAGAGCTATCGTTTTCTGTTTCTGATTATTTTCCTTCACCTAATATTATCTTACACCAAATTGACATCAAAGTCAACCGGGGTCAAAATGTTTTTCGGTGGACAACTGACAATCCCGGCATTTTTTAAAGCGTATGGCGTTCAGCCTTGCCGCCACACAATTCTTCGGCCAAAAGTATAAAATTTTCTCCGTACGTTTGGGTGGTCAAACGCGGGTCCAGCAGATAAATATTCAGGTCAGGCGTGGCGGAGCGCAGAATTTTAGCAAGCAGGGTTTTCTGCGCGAGCATGGCTTTGGGAAAGGCGCTCTCCATAAAGCCCGCACTGGGGTCAGGGGCGGGAAAAGGTATCGAGCTAATAATAGCGATATTAATTTCCGGCCAGTCGGCCTGTAGAATTTTGCCGCGCGCTGTGCCTATTAAGATGGCGTTTTCATATTGTCCGAATTGGTGCATATATTTACTGGCGCTGCCGCTATCGACAAAGATAATTTTTCTTTGCTCGCCAAAAACAGTGTATAGATGTTCTTTATAGAGAGAGCCCTCGGTCGCATTTTTTGCAATGACCAATATGCGCCCTTCAGTATGAAGAGAGGCAATCTTTACAGTGCTTTCCAAATTTGGGCCCGGTGATTTTATGATTTTAAGAGAAGCGATTTTTGATCTTGGTATTTTCAAATTTATCAGAGGCCATTCGTCGAGATCGAGCATTTGAATGTAATGCTTGGTGAGTGTGTCAGAGCCTGTGGCTGACGTAATAAGCGTAGTTGGGAAGACGAGTTTCCGAAACAGTCCTCGCGCTTGTTCATTTTGCACAAATTTTAAATACCAGAGCTCATCCAAAAACGATTTTTCCAGGACCATTCTAACCGACTTAAAGTTTTTAGAAAGTGCGCTCCACTTTTGGTTTTCTTCGTTAAGAAATTCGGCGTAAGCTTTTTTAAATTGGTTTTTTGATTTTATCAACGAGGAAATAAGTTTTGCCAAATCTACGGAAATTGCCTTGGCCAATTCGGCGAGTTTGGTCAGTTCATTATTTTCATTTTCGTTTTGGCCGAATGTGATATAAACTTGGCCGTTGTCCGACTCGGCCCCATAAAAGGATAGAAGGGTTTGCCAAAATAAATCATGTTTTGACTTAAGTTCCTGAACGCTCTTTTTTAAGTCTGACTCCGGGCTTCCTTCACTATCGAGATATAGGCCGAGCATCTGTTGCCCTGAATTTTTTTGGCCACGGGCTGCTTTATTGGCGGGGATGTAGTCTAAGGCAGTTGCCAGTTGAAGCGAATTCAGGCGGACTTCTAAACTCTGATTTAGGGCTTCCACGCAGTCGTCGAAGTCGGCTAATATCAGTTTGGCGTTTGTCGGTAAATGCTCTTGATTGTATTGCCAGTAATCTTTATAGCTGATTACAAAATTCGCTTGGCTGTTTCGAGTGGATGTTATTTTTTGATGGGCGGGACAACGGTGCGTTTGGCAAAGTTTGGGGGCGTATTGATAACGTGGCAAGTACTTATATTCTTCATTTGAAAAACGCGGAGAGGGCGGTTGGCCGTCTCCCAGTTCGTCGGCGACCAAAATTTTAGCCAGAAGAATTGCTTCATTGCTTGTTAGGACGGGTGCTAGCAAAGCCTGGCTAATACGCGTCTGGCAGAGCAAGGTTTTAGGGTTGTGTAGGTATTCGAGATTTTTATAATTAGCTAGCAGGGCAGGATCTTTTACGGCCAAGATGGTTGCTTTGGTTTTACTCTTGCCAATGCCCTCGGCGATAGAATCCAGATGTCCGCTAGTCGCGGTGTGCGCAATTATTAATTGTGATTTTAAGTTAATATTTTCAGCTATGGCCTTTACCAGTTCGACGTGAATATTTTTACGGTGAACTTTTTTGGCAGTTTTTCTTGCCGGCTTTTTGTAAGCGATAGTTTTAAGGGCTTCATCTAATATTTTAAATTTCTCCGCGTCGGTTTTTTTAAAGGCTGCAAGGATAGCTCCCCTTGTTTTTTTCAGCGTTGTAAATTGTTGGAGCGCGCTTATAAATACACGCGCGGAAGCCAGCGCGTCATCGAAAGCACGGTGAGCCATTCCCCGTTCAATACCGAGCGCAAAGGGCAGTACATCCAAACTATAGCTGGCTAAACCGGGAAAGAAAATTTCAGCAAAAAATTGCGAATCAATCAGGGGATTTTTAATCTTTATTATTTTTTCAATAAATGAAATATCAAATTTAACGTTGTGTCCAAGTATAAAATCTACATCGTCAAAAAGCCCGACGAATTTTGAAACTTGGTCTGCAATTTTTGGTTTGCCGGTTAGGTCCGCGGGCTTGATGCCAGTGATCATCTCAATTTCTTTTGGCAAAGATCGTTCGGGGTCAAAGAGTTGCGAATACTCCTGCATTTTGACGAGTTCGCCCGACGAATTATAGGCGAACTTGATGGCGCCCATTTCGATAATAGCGTCCTGGTCAGGATCAACACCTGTTGTTTCGAGGTCGAAAACAAGAAATTTAAGTTCAGACGATTTTTTAAGCATGGCTTTATTATACAGGGGAAATAATAAAAGGCCGGAGCGGCCTTTTATTATTGAGATTTTTTATTCAGAATCTTCTGGTTCTTTATCTGCCCCCGCATTGGCCATCACGCCAGACTTAGCTCTTTTACGGACTTCAGCGTCGATTTCTTTCATAAGCTTCTCGTTTTCTTTGAGGAATTTTTTAGCGTTTTCTCGGCCCACGCCCAGGCGTTCCTCGCCGTAACTGTAGGAGTTGCCGCCTTTCTGGACAACACCATAAGCAATGCCGGTATCAAGAACGTCACCCGCTCGCGAGATTCCCTCGTTATACATGATATCGAACTCGGCCGTACGGAAAGGCGCCGCTACTTTATTTTTAACTATTTTGGCTTTAGTGCGGTTGCCGATAATGGCATCGCCTTGTTTGATTTGGGCGGCTCGTCTGATTTCTATTCTGACCGATGAATAGAATTTAAGAGCATTGCCGCCGGTGGTGGTTTCGGGGTTGCCAAACATGATGCCGATTTTCATGCGTATCTGGTTGATAAAAACAACGGTGGTTTTGGATTTAGAAACAATGCCGGTAAGTTTGCGCAGGGCCTGGCTCATCAGCCTGGCTTGGAGTCCCATGTGCGAATCGCCCATCTCGCCTTCAATTTCAGCGCGCGGCGTGAGAGCGGCTACGGAGTCTACCACCACAACATCAATGGCATTGGAGCGCACTAAAGTCTCCACAATGTCCAGAGCCTGTTCGCCTGTGTCGGGTTGGGAAATGAGCAGATCCTTTAAGCTTACGCCGACCCGGCCCGCGTAGTCCGGGTCAAGCGCGTGCTCGGCGTCTATGAAAGCGGCCACCCCTCCCGTTTTTTGAGCTTCGGCAATAATGTGCATGGCCAGAGTGGTTTTACCGGAAGATTCTGGTCCGTATATTTCGATAATGCGGCCGCGAGGCACGCCACCCACCCCCAGGGCTAAATCGAGGGAGAGTGAGCCGGTCGGAATAACCTCAACATTGAGAGTGGTTGATTCGGAGAGTTGCATAATGGAACCTTCTCCGAACTTATCTTTTATTTGGGCGAGAGCCATTTCCATGGCGCGGCTTTTCCCGTCCGCGGGAGCCGTTTTTTTGGTTGGGGTTTTGGGCATAAGTTTTTTTAGGTCGAAATACTAATTTCGGGCTTTGCATTTAATATTAAGTAAACGTTCGTACACCTACTAAATATAATACACCTTTTTCGGATAGGAATAAAGGGAGGGCTGTGGATGGTTTTATTCGCCTTGTTTTTGTACTTCAGTTTGTTCGCCAAGCACCTCCGAGGCGCTTTGGTTAAAGACGGGGATCGGTTCGCCCACCACGATCCGCCGTTTAATTTCTGAAAAATTGCCAAAGCGGTTGCTGGCTCTGACGATAATTTGATTTTCGCCTAAATTTAAGTAAACAGTCTGTTTAAATTTTCCATCAGGATTAAGAGGTACCGCTTGGTTGTTGATGGTGAGCTGGGCACCCGGTTCGGCCGTCCCCGTGATATCTATAAAACTGTCCGTGGTTTGCAAGCCTTCGGTGGGTTCTTCCAGAACTACCTTTGGCGCGGCCGTGACTTGGCTGATTTGTTTAGTCATATAGACGGTGACCAAAAGCAGGGTTAAAGCGATGGCGCCCGTGACAATGGTTTTGGGCGTAAGCGAAATTCGATTGCTGCCTACCGCTCGTGGCTGCAGGGCCGCCGCATCAATTTGGTAGCTTAGAATATTTTGCTCTTCTTTGTATCGCTCTAAAATTTTAGCGAATTCCAAACCGTAAAGCTTGGCCAGGGATTTAAGATAGCCTTGCACATAAACTGTCGCCGGCAAATCATGGTAGTTGCCTGATTCCAGGGATTTTAGATTTTTTATTTTGATGCCGCTCTTTTCTTCAACTTCTTCCAGCGCGAGCTTAAGCGACAACCTTTTTTGGCGCAGCGTTTCACTTAAAGATGTATAATCTGCTTCTGTCATATTTAAATGCTTTTTTCGTCTGTAAATCTTGGCTCAAGATTATTGTCTAAACCTTCATCCCCAATCTGATCGTTACCCGCCATATACACTTCGCGCGGCTTCGCGCCTTCAGCGGGGCCGACCATGCCGTGCTCCTCAAGAATGTCCAAAATTCTGGCGGCCCGGGCATAGCCAATGCGCAGTCTTCTTTGCAGAAGCGAAGCCGAGGCTTTGCCGGCTTGGGTAACAATCGCCTTAGCTTCTTCGAGCAGTGGTTCTTCGCCATCATTGGCGTTAAAGTCTGTTTCGATGCTGCTAACGCGGACCTTTTCGGTGACAGATTCATTGTAGGTGGGCTGTCCTTCTTTGCGCAGGAAATCCGTTATCTTTTTAACTTCTTTTTCGGAA
Source organism: uncultured Candidatus Saccharibacteria bacterium (assembly GCA_964609765.1). GTDB lineage: Bacteria > Patescibacteriota > Doudnabacteria > UBA920 > 2-02-FULL-46-11 > CAZSSD01. Next base: position 20,351 of record CAZSSD010000009.1, read on the forward strand.
ATAAGCGCGCCTTGGATGCGGCGCGGCTGGCTCATTTCGGCCGTGATGTAGAGCATGTCGCCGCGGCCTAATAGTTTTTCGGCGCCGGCCTGGTCCAAAATGGTGCGCGAGTCAACTTGAGAGGCCACGGCAAAGGCAATGCGCGAAGTAATGTTGGCTTTGATGAGGCCGGTGATGATATCAACGGATGGGCGCTGGGTGGCCAATATTAAGTGAATGCCCACGGCGCGGGCCATCTGGGCCAGTCGGACAATGGTCGCTTCGACATCGTTGCGGGCTACAGCCATCAGATCCGCCAACTCATCAACTATCACTACCAAGTACGACATTTTGTGAGGAGACACCTCGTTGTATTCGGTGATGTTGCGTTTATGGGCTTCGGCTAAAAGGTGATAGCGGCGATCCATTTCGGCCACGGTCCAGCGCAGAGCGTTGACTGCTTTTTGGTGGTCAATAATGACCGGCGTAATGAGGTGCGGCACCTCATTGTATAAAGACATTTCCACGCGCTTGGGGTCGATAATAATGAATTTTACGTCTTCGGGAGCGTTGCGCATTAAAAAGCTTGTCAGCACAACGTTCATGCATACGCTTTTGCCCGAGCCGGTGGCGCCGGCAATGAGCAGGTGCGGCATGCGGCCAAGATCTTCGAGGATGCCCTTGCCGGCTACGTCGCGGCCAAGCACAAAGGCGAGGGGCGAGTGGTGGTTTTGGAATTCGGGTATTTCAAATAATTCACGCAGCCGGACAACGGCCGTGGTTTTGTTTGGAATTTCTATGCCGACCAAGGACTTGCCGGGAATGGGCGCTTCAATTCGAATTGAGGTGGCCGACAAGGCCAGCTTTAAATCGTTTTGCAGGGCGACAATGGCGGAAAGTCGGACGCCATCGGCTGGCCGCAGCGTGTATTGGGTAACGGTCGGGCCAACGTTGACCTCGCCCATTTCTACTTCAATATCAAAATCCGCCAATGTTTTTTGAATGATGGCCACATTGGCTTCGATGTTGCCGCTATCAACCGTAGCGTTAGATTCTTCTAAAAGATTCACGGGCGGGAACGGCCAGTCTTTATTGACTATGGTTCGGTTTGGTAGCGGCGCGGATGTAATTGGTTTAGCGACTGCGGCCGGTTTGTTGTTCAGGAATTTGGGGATATTTTTAACGGGTTGTTTGGCTAAAGCGGTGGCTACCGGGTTGGCATTACCAACCGGTTCTTCCTTGAATCCATTTTCGAGCGGCGCATTTATTTTAACCGAGCCTTCTTTGTTCGGCTTGGCTTCCAGCTTTTCTTGCCCGCCCCGGCTAAACATGTTAAAGAGTTCTTTGAGGGAAAGGTTGAATGTTATCAAAATTGCGGCCAAGGCGCCCAGGGCCAGCAGGATAAAGCCGGCCCAAGGGCCGATCGTTTTGAGTATGCCTAAAGCAATAATGGCGCCCAGCCAGCCGCCGCCGTTGCCTAGTTTGGCAATCTCAATTTGATTACCGAGGTCGCGCGTGGCCGTCAGCTGTAGGAAACTGATGACTAATAGGGTAAACAAAGCCACGCCAAGATAAACATGAGTAGAGCTTTTTTCGGAAATGCTTTTGGCCTCTTCTTTTACGTCCTTATATAATGATGCCGCGATTAGGATAAAAAATATGGGTAATAAAAAGGCCCCCCAGCCCAGCAAAGTCTTGAAAATTTTGACGATCCAGATGCCGGCGCTTCCGGAGATATTTAATAGAGAAAGGGTGGCTAACACTGCCAAGGCTACGGATAAGACAATGGCTAAACTGCGTTTTGTTTCGCTGCTCAAATTAATTTTGGGCTTGCGCGGGGCAAGGACTCTAGGTAGGATATATATTTTTCTTGGCCTGCCTCTTTTTGGTTTCATGTTGGCAAATTCTTATTTTTGCCACTTTAATATACCATAAATTTGTCGAAAAATCCATTATAAAATCCCGAGACAGCGTAATATCCGGGGGTTTTATTTCAATAGCTTGATTAGTTTATTCCCTGTCTTTGATTTCTATGGTTTTGGCACCCAGCCAGGACAGCTCGTAGGCCTGGCGCATAGCCTCGGCAATGGCTTGGCTTTCTATTATCACCGACATGTTTTCGGCGTAATTGAGGAAGGCGACCTTGTTGCCGTAAATATTGACCTCAACATCGGGCCAAAAAATTTCCTTGGGCACTACTAGAGTTTCCGCCAACTCTTCCCTGTCATACATTTTGTGCTTGGTTTGCCATTTTGAGCCCTCGCCGGCGAGCCGCCTGGCTTTAATGCCCAACTGCATGCGCTTGGCTATGTAGGCTTGGTCTACTTTTTCATTACCGAAATAAAGATCCGTGTTCCATTCCAGAATTTCTGCCGGTTTTTCACGCAGGGTATCGTCATAAACATTCTGAATGGCGTTTTTGCCTTCATAAAATAAAATTTTTGGCTTGGCTTGCGATTGGTTGTAAATAGCCTCAAATTGCGGCAGGGCGTTTTTAATTTGTTCTTGGATTTCGCGGGCTTTGTTTAAAAGTTTGTCCGGCGGCTCTGCCAAAAAGCGGTCCTTGCCGCGTATTTTCGAGCGGGCGATAAAACCTTTTTGCGCCAACACCTTGAGCACAGAATTAAGTCGTGGTTCGGGCAAGGCTGGCTTTGGCGGCAATATCTTGAGCAGAAGAAAGGCCTGTCTCCAA
>CAZSSD010000010.1:0-21379 GCA_964609765.1 uncultured Candidatus Saccharibacteria bacterium
GCGCCCGGAGGGACTCGAACCCCCAACCCAGTGCTTCGAAGGCACTTACTCTATCCAATTGAGCTACGGGCGCAACTTAAATATTTTAACATCTTTTGCTCTTTATAACAAGCCTAAAACTAAAAATCTGCTATTATTATATCATAAAAAGTGTACGTTTGTACACCTTAATTTATCCACAAATTTCGGTTCGAGCTAAAACTATTTATATTCTCGAAAAGGTTCAAGATTTGTGTATCTTCCGCTCAAATCAGGCAACTGAAATGAATTCACCCGATTAAGATACGCTTCGACTGTTTCGTAAGCCGATTTATCTATATTAATCACCACTGGCGCCGGTTCGGTCTCAACTTGAACGGAAATAGGCTTAAAAACTTTTCCATAAAACCAAAACAGCCACCAGAGTAAGACAATGACCAAAAAAACGTTAAACAAAACGCCCACACTTTTATCCCCTTTGAATATATTTTTAAGGCTAATCATTCTTTTACGTAATAAAATGTACCATTGATAGTAGTGCGCACGATCCCGGTATTAACTTCTTTTTCGTTGGTGACATCGATCGTCTCCGCTTCTAAAGTAATCGACTTTACGACTGTTAAAAACGGCTGATTTTCCAGTGCCTGCAAATATTTCATGAGATCATTAAAGCCGCCCTCTAATTTGATAAAGTAATCCACTTTGTCGAACCGGTCCGGCAAGGTCACGTCTAGACTTGTTTTGGTAGTGGGCCTGACTTTGCGGGCGCTTCCGGGCGGTAATTCTTTAATTTCTATTTTTTGCGTGTTGCTGGTGGTGCTCGACAACAATTCCAACAATTCTATATTGCGCAAAACATCGCGGCGAGTCGGCAGCAAAATGGAGAGTCTGGACTGCTTGTCTTCAATGCCCTGAATAGTGCTTTTTAGTTCGGCAAAATGTTTCTGTTCAGCCTCCATTTTAGCCACCCCGGCCCGCTTCTCAACCGTTTGACTGCGCACATCTTTTAATATTCCGCCGAGTAAAAGCAAAGCCGCCATGACCAGGCCGGAAGCCAGCAGCCAAAGTATGAGGCTTAGGCCATGCCGGAAATGCAATCCATTGATACTCTTGATTATATCGTTCATGGCGGATTATTTTTTGCGTTGCAATATAAAGTAAAATGGCGCGTCCGCGCTTTCCGTTAAATTCGACAATGGCGCGTAAACTACTTCCAAAACAGAGGACCGCTCCAAACGGCTTTGCAAAAGAACAATCTGGTCCCGTGAAGCGGCCCGTCCCTTAACATCCATATTAAGGGTAACGGCATCTATTTCTACATAATCGAGGGTAACATTAGCCGGCAGCGCCAACATTAATTCATCAAGATAAACAGACAGCTCGGGTTTAATCTTTAAAATATCCGTAGCGGCCTTGAGGCGATCCGTTTCGCGGTTAGCCGCCTCTTGCAGCTCATCAATATTAATATCGGTCTGTTTGACCTCAAGCTCCGCATGGGCTGCATTTAAAATTGCAAGCTCTTTTTCCGAAAAGTAATAAAGCGCCGAAACAACGGCCAACAAAACAACCAGAAGCGCCAACTGCAATGCCAAGAACCTTTTGGCGTACAAAAGACCCAAATAAATGGCGTAACTATTGCGGCTTTCCGGCGGAAGTAAATTAGGTAAGCGCATACACTATAAATAATTTCTTAAAGCGAGGCCGATCGCGGTTGTGTAGGAAAGAGCTTCGCGTCTGGAAAAAGGAGGGGTATTGTTAGTTAAAACATTCCGCCAGGCATCGCCCAACGCCACTTTCATTTTGCGCGCGACAAAATCCGGCTCCTGGGCTGCGCGGCTCTGCAAGTACTCAACCAAATTCGGTAATTTTGAGGTGCCTCCGCATAAAACAATCTGGGTGACGGCCATGGTTTCCGGACTGGCCATTTCCGTATCCGCATGCTGCTCATGATATTTGATGGTGTTTTTGACTTCATCCCAAAGGTTATTTAAAATCGGTTCAATGGCCTGACTAATTTCGGAAAGGATCTTACTCGTTTCCGACGAGACCTTTTCGCCGGGCGGAATGAAAGTAGGCACGCCATGCAGCCTTTTTACGCGCTCCGCTTCGCTTTTATCCACGCCCAGACGCTGGGCTATGGCCTCCGTCAAAGCGTTGCCGGCCATGGGTATGCTCGAGGTAAATTGAATGGAATTGTCGCCATAGACTATCAAACTGGTACGGGTGGCGTTCATATCCAAAATAATCGTGCCGGGAATATTGCCGCCATTGGGCAGAAGCGCGCGGACAATGGCCGCCGATTCGGCTTCAATGCTCTGCGTCACTAAGCCCGCTTCTCTAAAAACACTAACCAAATTACGCACATAATCGCGCGGCGTGGCCGTAATAAAAACTTTGAGGCCATTGTTGGTCTGGCCAACCACTTGCCAGTCAACCTGCATCTGATCGATCGGCAAGGGAATGTACTGCTCGGCTTCGATGGGCACGGCCGTCACCAGTTCTTCCGACAAAAGGGGCGGCAAATTGATAACACGCACAAAAGCCTTGGACTCCGGTATCGAGGCCACAATTGAACGACCCTTCAGGTGGCCGGTATGGTGCGATTTATTTTTAACCAATTCCTTCAAAAAGCTAACCAAAGCTGACTTATTGCTAATAATATCCTGCTCGATCAAACCACCCGGCAAAGGCATATCGCTGAAGGCCGATAATTCCAAACTTAAACTGCCTTTCTTGAGCTGCACGAGCTTCACGGAAAGGTCAGAGAGATCTAGGCCTATGGGGTTATCGATGCGATCAAAAAATTTCATACCACAATTTATACGGCCTGCGTGATTGAATAAATAGGCATAATTAGACCCATGGCCAGAATGGCCACGCCAACGCCAACAATTAACATTAAAAGCGGTTCGAGCACCGAGGAAAGATTGCCCACCGTCTGATCCACTTCCGCTTCGTAAAAAGCCGCGACCTCTTCCAAGACGCTGTCCACCGTGCCGCTTTCTTCGCCGACCGTAACCATGCTTAACAAAAGCGGTGTAAACAAAGCGGGATAATTCTTTAAAGCCACCGAGAGCTGGGTGCCCGAACGGATCAATTTATTGGCTTCAGCAATGGCCTCGCGGTACCGGCTATTGCCCAAAGACTCCCCGGTTACCTTAATTGATTCCAAAATCGGCATGCCGGCCCGTAAAAGCGAGGCTAAAGTTCTGGAGAAGCGGGCCAAATTGGTATATTTAACCACTTTCCCTAAAATGGGCACGCGTAAAATCAAAGAATCAACCACGCCGCGCACATTGGCGTTCTTCAGGGAAACCGAAAACCCCGCCCCTGCCCCGATCAACGCCAAGAGAATAAACACGCCGTAGGACTTAAAGAAAGCAACCGAACTTAAAATCATTCTGGTCAAAACGGGCAGTTCCACATCGAATTCTTCAAACATCACCGTTAACTTGGGCAAAACAAAGGTAAACATAACAATCATAACCAGAACCATGGCTGTTAAAACAATGGAAGGGTAAATCATGGCCCCCTTAGTCTTACGCAGCAATTCATGGTCCTTCTTAAGCTGTACGGCTAAATTTAAAAGGGTATCCTCCAAGTTACCGGAAACTTCGCCCACCCGGACTACGTTAATGACCATGCTTGAAAAGATTTTCGGATGTCTGGCCAGGCTATCGGCCAGCGGCTGTCCGCCTTCGACATGCGAAGCAACATCGGAAATCGCTCGGGACAAAGTGCTATTGGTAGATTGTTCGGCTAAAAGCGCCAAGGCGCGGCTGACCGGGAAACCACTTTTAAGCATCACGGCCAAATTTTTAATAAAAGTAGTTTTATCAACCAAAGAAACGCGGCCGAGGATATTTTTAGCATCCACGCGCAGCTTTTGCGGCGCGGCGCCCTCGTCCACTTTAATCGGCAAGAGCGCTTGGGCCCGCAGCAAATCAGCAGCAGACTTGGTGCTTTCGGCCTCTATCTGGCCCAAGGTCCGCTTACCTAATTTATCTATGGCGACGTAAGAATACTGCATAAGCTAACGCTCTTCGAATTACGAATCGGGTCGAATTTACGAATGGCTGCGAATTGTTCTATTCGCGTTCATTCGCGTATTCGTTTCTATTCGTGTATTCGAAGGTAATTTGACATTTTATTCTTTCGACACTCTTAATATTTCCTCAATACTCGTAATACCCATATGCGCTTTGATAAAACCATCCTGCCAAAGCAAGACCATGCCCTGTTCAACGGCCTGGCTCTGTATCTCGCTTGAAGGTGTGCGCTTCATAATCAGCTGCGCCACCTCTTCGGTCACTTCCATGACTTCATAAATGCCTTGCCTGCCCTTATAGCCGGTATTACTGCAACGATCACAACCCCTGCCCTTAAAAAACAATATTTCCGATAACGATTTCACTTTCGGCAAGATCACCTCTTCGCGAATCATTATCTGGCGCAGTTCTTCCAGGTTAAAATTTTTCGCCAGCTCCTCAACTTGTTCCTCGGCGGGCTTGAAGCTTTCCATGCAATTCTTGCAAAGCCGGCGCACCAAACGCTGGGCAATAATAGTGTTCACTGTGGAAGCGATCAAAAACGGCTCAACCCCCATATCCAAAAGACGGGGCGGCGCGCCCGCGGCGCTGTTCGTGTGCAAAGTGGAAAGTACCAAGTGGCCGGTCATGGCCGCGTGTACGGCTTCTTCAGCCGTTTCCTTATCGCGAATCTCGCCGATCATGATAATATTCGGATCTTGGCGCAAAAGGGCGCGCAGACCAATGGCAAAAGTAAGACCAATTTTAGGATTAACCTGCATCTGGTTTACGCCAGGTATGTGATATTCAATGGGGTCCTCAATCGTACTAATATTGACGCTGCGTGAATTCAACATAGATAAAATACTGTAAAGCGTGGTCGATTTACCGGAACCGGTCGGGCCGGTCACCAGTATGGCGCCGTGGGGTTTGCGCACATTCCGGGAAATAGTATCCAAAGCTTTCCGCAAAAAGCCCAACTCCTCCAGGGTTAAGGCTCGGGTTGATTCATCCAAAAGACGCATGACTACTTTTTCGCCGTCAAAAACGGGGATGGTCGAAACACGAAAAGAAATTTTGTTTTCGCCGACCTCTTTTTTAAAACGGCCATCCTGGGGCAGGCGGTGCTCGTCTATTTTTAAATTAGACAAAACCTTAATGCGGGCGACAATGGCCAGAAGCATTATTTTGGGCAGGCTCATCACATCATGCAAAATACCGTCTATGCGGTAGCGCACAGCCACTTTATCCTCTTGGGCCTCAATATGGATGTCCGAAGCTTTCTCGAAAATAGCATACTCAATAAGGGTATCCACCACCCTTATCACCGGTATCTGTTCGGCAATACTGGCTAATTGCTCATTGGCTTCGGCCAAATTGATGGGCCTGCCTTCGGCATTGATTAAATTGTTGGGACCAAGAATTTTCTTAAATTCTTCTTCGATATTATTATGGTAAAGCGAGAGACCGGCATCAATACTGTCTTTAGTTGTTAAAAACGGCTTTACGCTTAAACCGGTGGTCTTCTTAATAAATTCCCGGATTTGCAGATTGTCCGGATCGATCATGGCCAGACTTAATTCCTTGCCCTCTTTCTCAAAAGCAATTACTTCATGGCGGCGGGCGATCGGTTCCGGAATAAGGGCCAAAATCTCCTTAGGAATTTTCTGCCTGCGCAAATCGACAGTGGGGACGCCTAAAATGCCCCCTTTGATCTCCAAAAGTTTTTGCGAATCAAGGATGCCCTGATCCAGCAATAAATTTTCAATCGGAACCTTAAGCTTTTCCGCATCAACGGCCAGCTTTTGGTATTTTTCAGCGTCAATCAGACCGCTGTTAACAATAATTTTTTCTAATGTGGTGGCTGGTACGGACAAATTGGTGTTGATTTTGTTTTTCTATTAAAACTATCTAAAATTATAGCATAAATCTCTTGTAAACTCGAAAATTAAATACTTTTTAGACCACATTCCTGGCCTAAAAAGCAAATTTAGAAACAAAAAAGTTACCTTTAGGCAAACTATTCGCAGGGCTGGTTGGCACGCTCCGGAACTTGGAAATTTTTAAAGGCGCGGCAATCATAAACCGAACCCTGCCAAACCTTTTGCCAATAATTTCCATATTTCACGGCTAGCCATTTGTTTTCAGCGGGTACGTCCAAAAAACCCTCGGTACCCAGAGCGACATTGTCATCAATATATCTCAAAGCAAAATCAAATTTGGGATTCTGCTGTACATTCAAAAAGGGACGCAATTCTTCTTTGAGCAGTTCCGCCGCCAAGTCCACTTCCGCGCAAGATAATGTTCCGATCGGGTTAACGCCTTTGGCAATAAAAATACGGCACCGATAATCCCCTTTTTGATAGGCCAGCGAATAATTAGGCCTAGGCACCACGCTGCTGATAAAAGTATATTTTAAATCCGGCTGAAAATTTTGGTAGAGAAAAAAATTATCTAGGCGCTGCCGCATCACTTGCACATCTTCATCGCTGCCAAAATCATGCCCATCCGGCGGTTTTATGGGCAGCACAAACATTTTCGCTCTTTTGTGCAAACGGTCACCCTTATACCAACGAAGAGCATCCGCAAACTCCGGTGCGGTGACATCAAAAGTCGCCCGCAGATCATTAATTAAAAGCAAGTATTCGAATTTATCAAGATCGGAATCGGCCTCTGTTTCCGTGGGGTGTTCGCTCTTATCAAACTTAGGCAAACGGACCCAGCCGGATATCAAAATGACTAAAACGGCGGTAATGAGCAATGCGACATTTCTTTTACTGAACATAGTCTAATTTTACACTAAGCCTTAAGAACGCGCCAAACCTAAAACCCCCTTTCGCAACCTTGCTGGCTTTGCCAGCAGCGGATGCGATGGTTCGGGGGGTTTTAAGCAGAATAATCTGTTTTAATATTACTCGATGGCCTCGCCTGCTTGATAATCCGAGATATCTGCCTTAATGGCATTGCTTACCTTATAACCTTTGCCTGCAAGAGTAGCGGCATCCTTAAACTTAAGCTTTTTGCCGTCAGAGATGAGGTGGTATTCGCCGCCGTCCAGAACAAGGGTACCGTCCCGGAATTTAACCAGCGCGCCTTCGGGCAGGGCCATATCAGCATCATTGGCCGGCACCAACTTATCAAAGGTGAAACCGTAGGTACCAAAGACTTCGGCTGACTGGAAGCCCTGGCGCGTGCCGTTTAGCACCCACCAAACCGTACGGTTATCATTCTTATCCAAAACGAGAGCGCCTTCGGGGTGGGCGGTAACGACAGAGTCAATTACCGGGCCGTCGGGATAGTCGGTAAGATCAATCTTTGGCAGATTGCCAAACTTGTAGCCGAGGCCGAGGAAAGCTTCGGGGGTGGTGAAGCCGCGTTTAGTACCGTTTAAGCCGATCATAAATACCGTACGGTTATCACGGGCGTCAAGGACCAAAGTGCCTTCCAAGGCCTTAGATGGCGCGTCTTCGATAGGCAGGGTTGCGTCAACATCATTTACCGGTACCGCCTGGGTAAATTTGTAGCCGTGAGACTTATACTCTTCAGCATCCCTAAAGGCCAATCTTTTACCGTTTTTAAGCAAGTAGATAGTTAAGCCGTCTATAACCAGGGTGCCGTTATCATGCGCTCCGGCCGGAGCGGGAGTAACGATAGCCGGCGCGGCCGGGGCAGCTGGCGTGGCTGGGGTGGCCGGCGCACTTGGCGCGGCTGGCGCGGCCGGGGCCGCTGGCGCAGCAGGCGCAGCCGGAGTGGAAACCGCCCCGCCGCCCGACCCTTGGGCAAACGGAGCAATGGAGACGGCCGAGCTCGCCGCCGATTCGCCGCCGCTCGAGTTAACCGCGCTTACTTTGTAATAGTAAGTGGTGCCGCCGTTTAGACCAGTTGAGCTGTATGAAGTGCTGCTGGTGTTGGCTAAAAGCGGGAAGCTGGAATTGTCGGTTGAGCGGTAAATATTGTAGTTAGAGGCGCCGCTGACCGTGGTCCAAGAAAGATTAACAGAAGTGCCGTTGCCGCCGTTGGCCGCGGCCAGATTGGTCGGCGTATCCGGCGCGCCCGAGCCGCTTGAGGAAAGCGGGGCAAAATCTGAAAAGTGGTCCACCGTTGTCGTCAACGTATTGGCCACAGTGTCGACCGTGGTTGGCAGCGTGTCGTAGGAAAGCGTGGAATCGTTCCACACACCAATGACCAGGCTTGATTCAGAGGCTCCGGCTGGCAGTTCTGATTCAGTATAAGGAATAGTAATGGTCACCGAATCATTTAGGTTCTTGACCGGCTGGCCCGAAGAATCAGCGGCCGAAATAGTGACTCCGTCCTTGCCTAAAACTTTACCGGTCGGAGGGTTGGGCAGATTAGTGGTTGGCTTGGTCGTGACGGTTGCCGAATTAGATGAAGTCCCTAGAGCGTTGGCGGGGATGTTCATTTTGAAGTTCGCGCCCATATCGGGGTTGGTAATGTAGCCGCCGGTGCTCGGAGTGATTGTTTCCGGTTTTTCAGGCTTAATGGTAAAACCAGAAATTGCCGAAAGCGCAATATCTTGTCCAGACGGGCTATTGTTACTTACGGTAACCGGCAGCGGGCCGCCCTCGTAGCCAACGCCGCGCGCACGCAGAGTCCAGGTGCCGTTATCTACGGCCAAGGAATAATCGCCGCTGGCATCGGTTTGGGCTACGGCGTAGCCGCCAGCGCCGTCTGATGCATCCACAAAGGCGTTGGATATACCGGAGCTATTTAGATTAATGCGGCCGGTAATGGTACGCGAAGCCGTGGTAAGGGTGATAATGCCGGCTGGAACATTGGCAGCGACAACAGTTACCGTGGTTTCGGCCGGAGCTTTGTAGCCCGGTTTATCCACGCGCAAACGATAGCTCCCCGGCGGCACAGCTATGGTGAAAGCGCCGTTCGCATCGCTTTGCGCGCCAAGGTGGACCACGTTGGTAGTGCCGGTGGGCGTGCCCGTGAGCGAGGCCCAGGCCCCGGAAATTCCGGTACCGCTTACCTGCACCGTACCAGTCACGTTATAAGTTTGTCCGGCGGCGGCAGTATAGGTGATGGTGCGCGTGCTGTTAACACTCGCGGTCTCACTAATCTTGCCGTAGGCCGGATGGCCGGCGCGCACGGTGTAAGTGCCCGGCGGAACCTTTACCACATAAACGGCATTGGCGCCGGAAATGGTGCTGACGCCTGTAAAGTTGCCGCGGCCGTTTGCATCTCTAACATCAACACCGGCATTACTTATCGCATTTGTACCGTCGGTAATATTTACGGTAATAGTCAGCGATGCGCCAAGCGTAAAGTTCTGGCTCGGCGTGGCGGTATTGGCCGTGACAACTACGCCCGTAAGCGGCGTGGCCTCACCTTCGCCCGGCATAAAGGCGTAAACCGTATAAGTGCCAGCCGGGACTTTTAAGGTATAGGTTCCGTCGGCGGCAGTCTGGGCCATGTTGCCCGAGGTGCCAGTTGAATTTTCAGCACGGATCATGGCGCCCTGCACGGCTACAGTACTTCGGGTAACCGTACCGGTAATGCTCCCTAAAGACATGGTTTGAGCCGAGAAATCCTGTCCGGAAGAACTGGAGGTGGTAATAGTGATAGTCTTGGTGCCAAGACGGCCAAAGCCCGGAGCAAAGGCCTCCACAACCCAGGTGCCGGCCGAGACATATAATGTGTAAGCGCCGTTGGCATCAGTAGGGCCGCCGACAAAGTTGCCGGAGTCGCCGCCAATGGCCGAAGTGTCAGAAGTAGAGGTAACTTTTCTTCCGGAGACGCCGGCATAAGGAATGGCACTGCCGGAATCGTCTTTAATGGTACCGGCAATCGTCAATGAAGTGCCGACATCAAGCACAAAGGCCAGACTTGCCGGCGTATTGTCGCCGGTAGTCGGTACCGTAATTTGCTTATCCGGCACCGGCGGCATGCCTGGCTTAAACACGCCGCAGAGATACACGCCGGCCGTGACTTTTACGGTAAAAGCGCCGGAAGTATTGGTCATGGCGCCGGTACCAAAGCCGGCCGCGCCAGCCGTAGTAGACGATGCTGTCGGCCTACAGAAGACGCCGGCGTTGGCCACGCCCGTAGCGCCCGAATCAAGGACCGTGCCGGTAATGGTTTTGCCGGCCGTACTTAAGGTAAAGTTCTTATTTGGCACGCTAGCGGCCGCCACCACCACTTCAAGCGGAGCCGGCGGCATAAAGGTAAAGTCTGGCGGAGGGGGAGGCGGACTGCCTGGCGTAAAGAATGACTCCGGAATAGACGGTCCCACGCCAACCTTATAGGTAGTGTTAGCTGAAACAGGAACCGAGTATGCAACACTGCCGCCGTAGCTTACGCCGCTAACAGTAACAGGCGTGCTATTTGTGGTTACAGTGGCCTTGGCGAAACCATTGGAGGAGCCCGCAAATACGTCAACTTTTGTAGCGGCGGGGCCGTATACCGTGCCGCTGATGGTGATAGCCGCGGCATTGCTTAAAGCAAAATTTTTAGTCGCGTCCGCCGAAATGGTAATCGGCTGGGGCATGGAGTTAAAAGCCACATCAATAGCGGCGGTCGGCTTTAAGCCAATCATGTAGTCCCCGTCCGCGACATTTGTGAATTTAGCCACGCCGTCTCGGGAAAGGTCAGAATCATTGGCAGTGGTTTTTTCCTGCCCGCCGGAAGCCGGGCTGGCCAAGAACACGATCGCGCTGTTTACGCCTTCCGAGGCATCGTTAACGCCGTTAGAATTGGCATCCTTAAAGATATGCACGGTAAGGGTGCGCGTGCCGGTTGAGCCAAGGTAGAAAGGCGCGGCTGTCTTTGTTTCCAAAATGGTTAAATTGTTAGCGGCCGTATCGCGCGACTTTATGTCCACCACATAGCCCGAGGGGCTCGGCACCGTGGAATTGACAATGGTGGACAAATCCATACAAAGGAAGGCATTGGTGCCCGTGGCCGCGCCGCCGGTGGTAATAGTGACCGTGCCGGAGGAATTATCGTTGGCAATGGAGGCAATTACAGGCGCGCCGGTAGCCGGGCCGTTCATATCCGCGTTGCAGAAGCTGTTAGCGGTGCTGACGGCCGCGGCATTAGTCACCGTAAATCCGGAAGGGAAAGTCAGCACAATTTTTCCGCCTGAAGGAATAGAGGTTGCCGCTAAAAATTCTACTTTATAAGCGGATGTCGCGCCGGCTGACCTGTTCATGGGACTAACTCTAGTCGGATTCATACCCTGCATAGACTGGTCAATAGTGCCGCTGCCGGGACCAAGATTTCCGCCGGTGGTGTTGGAGCTTTGCACTGTGCCGAAAGCGGTGTTGTCAGCCGGGGTATTGGCCACACTCATGCCGTTATTGGCAAGGTCTTGCACGGCGTTTGAGACCGTAACCTTAAACGTATTGCCATTTTGCAATGAAAGTCCGGCGATCTTGGCGGTTTTGGTCGCGCCGTCAAAAGTAACGGTTTTACCGGAGAGTGAAATATTGGAGCCAACCGGGCTTTCCAAAGTGTAGTTGACGACGTTGTCGGCCGCGTTGGCGCCGGCGCCCGATTTCACCTGTTCGTTAAAGGTAATGGCCACGCCAAAGTTATCAGCCGCGGCAAAGGCCACTTTTGGTCCGGTGCTGTCGGTAGTGTTGTCGGTAGTAAAGCTTGTGCCGGTGTAATCGTTGGCAGGCGTAGCCGCGCCGAACTGTATGCCCGAAACGCTTTTAACGCCCGAGGCGCCCGCCACCACTCTGACGCGGTATTGGGTGTTTCCGGCCAATAAGCTTGAAGGTGAAAAGGTAGCGCTGCGGCTTTGTGGGTTATAAGTGACGCTGCCCGCGACAGCCACGGAATCGGTTACCTTTTCTAGTTTGATGGTAGAAGCGGTAATGGTGGACGGATCCATGTCCTTGGAAAAACCGACGCTCACAGCCATGCCTCGCGGAACACTGGTGGAAGAATTAGCCGGCGATACGCCGCCGACAGTCGGCGCGGTTTCATCTACGGCCGAACCGGTACGGAAAGCCAGAAAGTAAGCGCCGCCTAAAGCTGCTCCGGTCGTACTTTGGGCCGTGGTATTAACCTTAACAATGTAGCTTGCGCCCAAGCCCAAATTTGCCGCAGGCGTAATGGTTACTGTTTTGCTGGCCGAATCATAAGCGTTGGTGGCCGTGACTGTGGTGCCGGGCGCGCCAAAGTTATCGGTGGACAGAGCGACCACAGCCGGATTGGTGACCGAGTTTGCGCCGCTCGCGCCGCCGGTAACCGACATATCCACGCTAAATGTCAGCTTAATGACGCCGTTCGGCGGGAAAGTCTGGTTGCCGGGCTGCGGGATTGATGACTGTACAAACGGGGGCGTGGTATTGGTGCTGCCGGTGCTGCCTGTGGTAAAGCTATGGGTGATGTTGCTGCCAATAGCGTTGCCGGCCAAGTCTTTGACATTCGTGCCGTTAACGGTAATGGTGTAAGTCGTGGCGGTGGAAAGCGGTGAAGTGGCGTTGTCAAAACGAAGGCTGGTGGAATTGGCGCCGGTAGCCCCGCCGGTGACCATATGAAAGTTATAAGCGCCGTTATTGGAAGCATTGGCCGTGGTGCTGGCAAAAACCATGTCGCCGTAGGCAAAAGCAGTGGCTGATTCAGTCACTAAACCATTGGCGGCAGTCGTAATTCTGCTCATTATTGAATTGGCGGCTACGCCCGGATCTGCCGCGCCATCGTCAATAAAGGCCGTATTTTCGGTAGCGTCTGAAGAAAGGTTGCCGGCCGTAGTCACCTGGTGCCAGCCGTAGCTTGAGCCGATTTTTATAAAGACCAAATCGCCTAGGCTTACGGCCAACACGCCATTGGCCGTAGCGCCGTTATCAGTGGCGGTGGCAGCCGGAGTGATTGAGCTGACGCGGGAACCGGTGACTAATGAGGGAGCGGCCGATTCGCCGTCAAATCGAAGCGCGGCATCATTAATGTTGTTGCCGGCTGTAACTATATGCCAATCGTAGCGATTGCCGGTGTTAGCGACCACTATATCGCCTACGGTCAAAGCTGTATTTGAACCGGCAAGTCCCGTGGCCACCGCGCTGGCAAATTTGGTAATCTGCTTGCCGCCAAAAGGTGTGAAGCCATTGATGGCAAAGGTACCGGAAGTCAATGTGGCATCGGTAATTACGCCCACTTCAGGCGGGAAGCCCTGAAATTGAGTGACAACAATATCGCCTAAGCTTGGGGCCGTATAGCCGCCCTGCGGAGTAATGGCATTAGTGCCCATGATCTGGAAAAAACCGGTGGAAACAGTGCTGGCTTTGACAAAGCGCGAACTGGCCGTATAGGTTGGCGGCCCGGAAAGCGAAATATCAAATCCGTCCGGAAAAGGCTGGACCGATATATTCTGGTTGGTAACGCCGTTACTCAAGGTGATGTTGGCCGGAGTGAGCGTAGCTTGATCCAAAGTCTCATTAAAAGACAGGTGCATAAAGGAGCTGATAGGCACAGCGGTAGCGCCGGCCGAAGGGCCGGTGCGCGCGGCGTCCAAAGTTGGCGCGGCGGTATCAACGGTTATGGCTGTTGTCGTCACGGCGGTGATAGTCGGCGAAGAGCCACTCGTGACAATGCCATTAGCAGCCACGGTGGCCGTAAAAGCATCATTATTGGTTAGGCCCGAAGCCTTGGTTTTTAAGACAATGAAATAAACATCATCAGTCACTAGACTTGGTGCCGAAGCCGGTGTAATTGTAAATGCGTTGGAAGCGCCGTAAACGGGACTGGCCGCTAGTGTTACTTGCGTATCCGTGCCCTGGCCTTGAAAACCGGCCGCGCCCGCGTCTTTCCATAATTGTATGCCGCCGTTAGTGGTGGCCAGATCAGCCAAAACCGAGGATGTTGCGGCCGATTGCGTCCAGGTGGGCGTGCCGGAGGTGCCGGTAAAGCTGACCGCCGCCGAAGTTAGGGTTTTGCCGTTCTCGTTGCTGCCAAACTGGATCTTGATGATAGCGCTGGCAGCGCTGTCCGCCTTTAATCTTAAATTATTTAAACCGCTGCGCGAGACATCTGTGGCCACGGTGCTGACAATGGCTTCTACGGTGTTTGATAAAGGTAAAAGCAAGCCCAAGCCTACTGACCATACCAATGTGGTAATGGTTAGAACTGCGGCCAGGCCCCGAGAGATGTATATTTTTTTATGCATATTGTTTCGTAATAAAAAAACCTCGCCCCGTCAGAGGAAAAGGTATTAATTTATTTTTATAAACTTAATATTAAAGTTGGTCAAAACAAAAGTTTTGCCATTAAAAGTAGAATGTAATGCCGAACAATTCTTCAAGAGTATTTGTATTTAGTTTTTCTGTTTCGCTTTGTTTCTTGTTTTTAAGCCCGCTGACTTATCCACAAGTCATTTTTATTGTACCATAAACATTTTGCACAAATCAACATTCGTCCCGGGGTCGGATCCAGGGGAATTATTTACCCACGGCGGCGGCTTCGGCGCGCTCAAGGGCCTTTTGGTATTCGCTATTGTCCGGATCTTTTTCCAAAGCTTGGCGGTAGTAACTGGCGGCAGTAGTGAAATTGAGATATTTAGCCAAAAAATCAGCGTAAGACGCCAAAATAGTATGGTGAAAGCCGGTTCTAAATAGCGCCTCGGTATAGGTTTTTTCCATATCGTCGTAGCCGTATTTTAGATCATCCCTACGCAAGGCTAAATAGCCTTCCCAGTACTCTGGAACCTGGTCGTTGACAAAAAGCGCGGTCTGAATGCTTTTTTCTGCCGCTTGATAATCCTTCATATCACGCTCCACCTTAAAGAGAGCAAACCAGAGATCGCGGCGGCCACCATCCAGTTTTATGGCCTCTTGCAGGGTTGTTTTTGCTTCAAGGTACTTTCCCAAAGTGTGTTGAGCCTTGGCTTTTGTTAGCATCAAATCAATTCGCTCGGGCAACGTGGCGTGTTCAGGCAGGCTGGCCAGCGTACTTTCAGCCTCGCGCAGATCATTATTAGCCCGGTCCCGGGCATCTGCGCTTATATTAACTTCGGCTTCCTTAATTATGCCTGGTTTGGAAAATTGATAAACCACAACTATGGCCGCCGCAACCAAAATAGCTGCCGCAATGGCAATGATAACAATTTTTCTGGGAGTGATGTTAGAAAAATCAAGTTTCATTATTTTCGCTCTGTCGGGGTCCGTCCCCGGGGTCGGATCCAGGGGAACACCATTATTGAATCAAGCTCTCAAGCCTCTCAATTTCAGCTTTAATACTTTCACTATTCGGCAATTGTGCCTGAGCTTTTTTCCATTGTGCCAAGGCGCCCTTTAAATCCCCCTTTTCCTGCTCCAAAAAGATGGCATAATGTTTTATCATGTCCGGAGCAAGGCCCTTTGTTTCTTCGATGCTCTTCAAATATAGCTCTTCTAATCGAGTGGGGCTCGCGCCAAGCCTTTCTTTTTCAAAATCAATCAGCCACTGCCACGGGTCCGGGCGGAAAGTATTCTCGGTGGCTTTAATTAAATGCTTGTGGGCAGATTTGATATCGCCCATATCCGTTTCGACAAAAGCCAAATTAACCCAGCCGGAATAATTTTCCGGCTCGGCTTGCGTGGCTTTGATATAAACCTCGCGCGCTTCCTTAAATCTGCCCAAAAGATAATACTGGTTGCCCAAATAAGTTAGGGCGTTAAAACGTACCTCGCTTGAGGCATCTCCCGGCAGAGTATCAACCTTATTCTTGGCTTCAACTAGCTTGACTTCGGCCTCGGCTTTGACTTCGGAAGTAAGGTTAGGCTCTTTATAATAAACCAGGTCTTTATTATCCTTAGAAAATAAATAAAAAATCCCGCCGGCGACGGCTAAAAGAACTATAATACTTATGATTTTATTCTTCATATGGCTTCCTAAATTTATTTTTCTTCCTATAAAATTTACCTTATTTTCTTACTTTTTTCAACTGTTATCTATTCCCCGGGGTCGGATCCAGGGGTCACTCTAAAGCCAGGCTTTTGATCTCGCCCATTTGCTGACCCGCCTTATACTCTATCCACTCTTTCAATAAATTCTGGCATTGCGCAGAACCGCCTAAAAATTCGTTGTAAAAATGGGTGCTTACAATCTCTGATTTTGTGCCGTTTAGGTAAGCTGGAAAACTAGACCAAACATAACTTTCAAGCCAGTCAAAGGCACGCGTTGGATCCTTGACTTTATAATCTTTCCAGCGCCTCTCCACTAATTCAACCGGATTCGAATGAACGTAAGCAAAAATAACCTGGAGTTGAGTGTCGGTAGTTATCCGCACCGACTTGTAGCGAGATTGAAAAATACCGCCCACGCCAAGGCGCTCGTAGCGAGTATTAAAATATCCAGTATAGCCGATGCCCAATTTTTTCATAAACAACGAAATTCCATTTTCCACAATTTCTCTAATAACGAGATGAAAGTGGTTGGGCATTAACGCATAAGCCAGTAATTCTACAATAGGCACCTTTTCCAGTCCTGTTGGTCCTGTCGGGGTCGGATCCGTGTTTTTCCGCGTATCTCTAATTTTAATAGTCTTTTTATTATTAAAAAGATTTAGGCCCTCTACAAATCGTTGGTAATCGGCATTATCAAAAAATATTTTTCTTTTTTCGTAACCACGGTTAAAGACATGGTAAATCCCGTCCATTTCAAATTCACGAGGTGTCCTCACCATACTTTCATTTTACTACACGGATCCGACCCCGACAACGGGAAGTCAGGAAAACTTAAAACCCCCGTTTTTGGGGGTTTTAAGGAGGAAGTTTTATTTCCTTTATTCTATGGTTTTGCCTGCGGTGTAAGCAGCAAGCGAGGCCGAGATAGCATTACTGACTTTATATCCTTTGGCAACAAGAGTGGCTGAATCTTTAAACTGCAGTTTCTTGCCGTCAGAGATTAAGTAGTAATAGGTTCCATCTATGGCCAAGGTACCGTCGCGGAACTTGACCAGTGGGCCAACCGCGAGAGCCATATCGGCGTCATTGGCCGGCACCAACTTGTCAAAACTAAAGCCATAGGTCTTAAAGACTGCTTCAGACTGGAAGCCCTGGCGCGTGCCGTTTAGCACCCACCAGACTGTGCGCTTGTCGTTTTTATCCAAAACCAAGGCGCCTTCGGGATGGGCGGCCGTCGCCGAATCAATTACCGGGCCGTCCGGGTAATCGGCCATGTCAATCTTTGGCAGATTGCCAAACTTGTAACCAAGGCCGGTAAAAACCGAAGCGAGGGTAAAGCCACGCTTGGTGCCGTTTAAGCCGACCATATAAACGGTGCGGTTGTCGCGGCTATCAAGCACAAGCGTGCCTTCCATGGCTTTGGCAAGGGAAGCGATGGCCAAACCTTTATCTACCGCGTTGATGACTACGGTCTGGCCAAAGTTATAGCCATAGGACTTGTATTCATCCGGGTTTCTAAAGGCCACGCGCTGGCCGTTCTTGATTAAGTAGATGGTTAAGCCGTCTATTACCAAAGTGCCGTTATCGTGGCCGCCGGCCGGAGCCGAGGCCGTAGGCTTGACTGCCAAAACGTAAACGCTGAATTTGGTCAGAGCCACAGTCACTTTGTTGGTGGCAGGGTCAACGGTTGTCGGCAGAACGTCC
The DNA here is from genome assembly GCA_964609765.1 of uncultured Candidatus Saccharibacteria bacterium. GTDB lineage: Bacteria > Patescibacteriota > Doudnabacteria > UBA920 > 2-02-FULL-46-11 > CAZSSD01. The sequence goes on from CAZSSD010000010.1 coordinate 17,567, forward strand.
CAGGCCTGGCTGGTGTCGTTAAAACGCATGACCACCAAATCGGATTCGCTTGCGCCAGCCGGAACTTGCGCGTCTGTGTAGCTAAAGCTCACCGCAACGGGTTGGCTAAAGCTTGTCACGGCGCCGGCACTGCTTGAAGCGGTAAAGCTGAAGGGTTGTCCGACGGTGGCTGTTGCGCCAGCGGACGTAACACTCACACTAATGTTGGCGCTGGCCAAACTGGTGGTGTTAACCGTAACCGTAGTTTCGGCCGCCACGGCATTGGCCGGCACAGTCACCGAAACGCTCGGTGTGCCTGTATCGGAAGGGGTAAAGCTGGTTGCACCGCCGGCTGTTGGTGTAGCCGCCACACTGCCTGTGGTTGTGCTCGGGGCTGGAGTCGGAGTAGGTGTCGGCGTGGGCGTAGGTGTAGGAGTTGGTTGCGGAGCAGGCGCTCCACCGCCGCCGCCTCCACCGCCGCCGGATGTTCTACAAATATCGGTCGTGCCCGGCGTAATGGTGACCGTAGTGATGGCAGAGTTGTTGTTGAAAGTAACAAAGGAATAACTCTGCGCGCACTGGGTATCAATTATGCCGTTGGCAAGATTTCTGAAATCCGCGGAACGAACCGTGAGCGTGGAGCCGATGCCCAGCACAAATGTGGCTGAACCGGTTCCCACTGAAAAACTTTCCACTACGCTCCCCGACGCCACCGTGAGGTTGATGGCCAAATCTGAAATGTACAGAGTGGTATCATCCCCAAAGTTTATGTCATTGTAAGCGGCATACGCCGGCGAGAAGCCGGCAAAGCTCATGCTCAACCCCAAAACCAACGCCAAAGCTATTTTCATTGTTTTATACATAGTTTGAGGCTTGTCCCGTTAGAAGTCGCGCCCGCGCGAAGCGCGTCCCGGAGGGACCTTTGGGCGGGCTACTTCTAACGGGATGAATTAATAAGGTTAAGCGAGCTTAGTCAACCGGAGCCGATGAGTACAACTGAATGTATCGGACCGCCCCATTGACAATCACTTTTATATAGCCATCAGCAGTTCCAGCGCTTGCTTCTGTTCCCGGGTTATCGTTCCATACTCCAGCAAGGTCACCGGTAAGGTCCAAAACCGCATCGTAATTCTGGCTGTTAGTCTGAACTTCAGGTTTTTCAATTCTCAAAGGCACGAAATTGCCGGTGATGCCGGTTGCGGAAAACGCACTTCTAATGCGGATGCCGGCAACGTATCCGTCAACTGTTCGAGTGCCTGCGTCGTCCGTGACTAGTTCAACCTGCAAGCCCCGGACATCGCCGTTAACTGTGCCAACAGCGGTTCCTTTAAGATAAGTGTCAATGTGGGCGCCAATAATGGATCCCGATGCAGCTAAGGCAACACCGCTGTTAAGACGAGGCGAAATTTCTATACCAATAACATTGCCGGCGGTCTTGGAAGCTCCCTGACCAGGCTTGATTTGCACACCAATAAGATCGCCGGTGGTCGTGCTATCTGTCCTTGAATTCAAACGGATTTCGGATCTTCCCTTGGAATTCAAAAGGAGTTTCTCGTCAGTGCCGGAAGAAAGCGAAGCAATTGTAGCCCCGCTTCCGGCTGCGGCGCTGGTAACACTCACGCCGGTGGCCAAGTCATTTGAACCAAGGCTAATTACACCATTAGTGGTATTGTAGATAGTTTCACCGTTCTGCAACCTTATGTCAGCCGTATATGCCTTATGGCCGGAAGGTGTGCCTCCGTTTATGGACAAACCATAAGAGGCTGTTTGAGTGCCTGAAGAGTTGTTCATCAACTCAATGCCAACAGCTTCGGTGATTGTTGAACCAGCCAAGCCATCGAGGGATGCCTCAAAAGCGCGGGCAGTGGTTACTAAGTTATCTTTAGAATCAATACTTGCATACGCGCCGCGCAAGGTGGCTACCGTAAGCTGTGAGGCTACGTCATTAGCCACGGCTTTAACTTGAATGCCGTTGACCGCGTTGGCGGCCGAGCCAACATCAGTAGAGGTCCTGATGTGCAATCCCTCGTAATCGCCGGTTAAAGCATTGGTACCCTGTTTGTACTGAAGCTTTAAATTACTACCGCCGCCAGCGGTGGTGGTGGTAAGTGTTGAAGGCGAACCGGTAAGGGCACCGCTGATGGTTATGGCGCCATCAGTAGCATTAGAGATCGTTTCACCATTTTGCAAACGGATATCAGCGGTGCCATACGAAACCGCCTGGTAGCTACCTATTGCTGAAGCAAACAAATCTAAGCCGTAGGCAAACTTAGAAGCTGAAGTCGAATTTAGATACCGAACGCCGTAAGCAGTACCACCAGTTAAAGTAGCATCATCTCCACCAAGCACAGCGAGAACTGCGGCATCAGCAGTATTGGCAGAGTCTTCTCCGACCTCACCAACAACTCCGGCTGATGGATAGGCAGTAGCATTAGTAGCAATATTATACTTGCCGATTAATCCGGCAATCGTGCTTACGCTTGAGGCATTAATGGTACCCATGGCATTACCCATGACCCCTGCGCCATAACTGCTGCCTGTGTAATCGCTGAACGTAGCGTCGGCTTCAACAGATTGGCGAGAGCTGGAACCAGTGAAAGTCGGGGAAAGAATAATTCTTTCGCCAAAAGTTACCGGCGAGCTGGCGCCACCAATGGTTATCGCGTTAGCGGCCGTGCCGGTGCCCATATTGATAGTATGCAGACCGTTGCCGGTGCCCAAGTTTAGGGTCATAGCAGCAGTAGAAGTACCGACGTTAACGGTGCCGGTTTGAGCGGCCGCGCCAACGGTAAGGGCCGAAGCGGCCGCGCCGTTAACAGTGAGTGCGCCGTCGCTTGTTACACTCGTTGAATTTAGGGTAATGGCCGCGGAAGCAAGGCCCGCCACCGCGAAAGAAAGCACCAGGCCGCCCACCACAACGAGTACATATTTGAATATCTTGTCTTTCATCTTATCTTAATTTGGTTAATTATTATTCAAGGAATTTCAGGGTCAGGCCCCAAGGGTAGATTTTGAGGTCTAACCCCTCCTTGACTGAATGTCATTGCGAACTCGTACGAAGCCCACAATAACTGTATAGATAAATTACGTTATATGAATCGACCTTTAATTATTTTTTGATAAATAAAACCCCGCTTTTTTGGCAAAAGCGAAGATTATGGGTAGTTAAAAAAATATTGTTTCCCATCTTTAAATTGATTTTAGTTTCAGTTGCCGGTTCTTCCTGCCTGCCGGCAGGCAGGTTGTGTATCTGCAACTAAAAATAATATAACACTTGGCAATTTTTTGTGCAAGCCCCATATAACAACAGCCATGTTACTCGTGTCTTTAAATCTTTGCTTAACGTTCGTTTACGTAAAAGCACACTCCGAGTAGGAGTAAGGATTGACTATGATCGTAACATACAGGCATCAGATTTGTGGCTGTTGTATATCGGGGCACGAGAACAAATTATTTCAAGCCAACGTGCTCTTTTATCTTTTTTATTTCCGCCTCCAGGCGGTCAATTTCTTTGAATAAAGCGCGATCTATCTTCGCTTCCACTGCGACGAGTCGATCGTCTATTTTTTGAATATCGCTTCGAACATTGAAAAAACCAGTTTCCATATCCTCTCGAAACTGCGCCAAAAAGCCCATTATGTCTTTTGTTGTAGGATTGTTGTCCGTCATTTAATTTAATTATAGAGCCTTATAGCAAATTTTGTAAACACAAAACCCCTCCGTGAGGAGGGGTTGTGGCTAGATTTCTAACCTTCTAGAAGGTGGTAACGACTAGGAACTATTTGGTAAGAGTCCAAGTTGAGGTTGGAAGGTTCTTAACCAAGAAGTCTTTGG
>CAZSSD010000011.1:0-13044 GCA_964609765.1 uncultured Candidatus Saccharibacteria bacterium
TATCCATTATCTTTTGACGCAATCTCTGTTCCTCTGGTAAATAATCTTTAAACCCTTTTAATGTCCGGGGCTCTATTTTATCGGTCATATGACTTAATTATAACATATTTATACCCATATCACCCAAAATAATACTCAAATTTATATTTGATTTTAGCGTGACTGAGAAATTATAACCGACTAAAAAAATTATTCCACATCTCAAGCATCTTACGCCAAGCGGCTTTAATCAAAAATCCCGCTCTTCAATTCTCTCAATCGCACTAATGACCGATCGGTCATTAGTGCGACACTAGCTGTAATTCAAATTATTTTCAAATGCCAAACTCTTTTCGCAATTCCCGGTCATCTCCAATATAAACGCCTTTAAATAAAGAAACAAAGGGCATCACATTATATATCTGGCAGAGCGCCAACACCTCTTTCTCGCAATCGCCGGGATAAACCCAGACGCTTCTTTGCACCTGTCGCAAACCAAGATGTTTTAAGTGCCTCCGAAAGGTTTGCCGGTTTAACTTTTTATTTTCTGGTATATCAAAAATAACCAGCCAATAATAGCCCCGCCAAGATTTTACCGGCTTGAGTGCGATTTGTTCTTCAATAATTTTTTTTAAATATTTTTTACCCTTATTAGAAATTATAATAGGAATTTTTGGCCCGGGACTCGAAATCCAGCCCCGATTTTCCATTCGTTTTAAGGTTTCATTAACCCTAGACCTTTTTACACTGGGCCAACCAAACCGCCGAAAAAAACTATTTAACATATCTACCTCATTCTCATCTAACGGGCCGGTATAAGCCTCGATAAATTCATCGAGTTTTGAAAGAATGATTACAGACAAGGATTGGCGTTTTGTATTCGGTTGATTTCTCTTGCCGGGCATAATATTAACTCGCGTACTTAAATAGTAGGATATGTTCATTGTATCGCACTCGTGACCGATCGCACAAGTATGCGATGTAAATATTTAATCCAAAAAAAATCCACGCGGGGACAGGCTGAATGGCGCCTGTCCCCGACTTCACTTTTTCTTCAATTGCCTCCTTTCTAGCCCTAACCGCGGCTCTTGATGCGCTCAAGGTAAGCTGCGTTTTTGACACTTCTCTTCCAGCCGCAGTAAATGCACTCCACACGATTACCCTCGAGATGGCGGTACCTATGGCGGCCATCCTTGCTCTTGGGGCAGAGCCCGGACCTGACGACAACCTCTGTTGCGAGGGGCACGAGTGAGGCATTGTCAACTACTTCTGGTCGGATGCGGCGGGTACGCGCGATAATCTCGCGCAAACGGTCCGGGCTGGGAATAGCCCGCTCAGCCGGACAGTACCGACATTCCACGATTGAACCCTCACCGGTCCACAACCAGACATGTAACCGGCCGTCCGGGTTATTACTGCAACGTGTGTCCTTTTTGGGAGACATGTTCACACTCCTTTGGTTTGGGCGGCGCGGCATATCTGCCGCGCCGCAGTTCGGTATTACACGAGCACCGCTGGCTGAACGAGTGATTGGCCGTAACAGAGCTTGAAGCGCCGAGCGGCGGATTTGCCCTGAACGACGAGTTCAAGGAATCGCTTCCCGGGCAAGCCCGAACTGCCGACTATCAGCCCGGCCTGGCCATCCGGCACATCCTTGAGACCCGCGTAACAGCCAACCGCCTGCAAACCGGAGACGAAGCTCTGCGTCTTACCAGGCGCATGCCCGATGTCCTCCGCCAGCCAAGTAGTCTTGGCGTTGCCAAAGTTGTCGATCAGCCAAACCAGACCAGGCTCGACCGCCGACAGCTCAGTCAGGCTGAAAGGCTCTGAGGGAATCTCGCGGCCTTCCAACAGCCAAGCGGCCACCCGCGGCAGGAACTCGAAGCTCCGGAACTGCGAATCGGCGATGGCCGTGTGCAGTTCGGGGCTGATGAGCTCCTGACAAACCGCCGCGCTGAGCACGGTGGGGATATCAAGAAGCTCGATCTCCTCAAGGCCCAAGAGCCGCCGAACCAGACCCAGTGTGCGCCCGTCAACCGAACTGACCACCAGCGTCTGGTTGTGGTAAAAGTAGCCAAAAGGCGTACCGTTCGGCCACTTCTTGGCGTTGCCGTGCCTGGGAGCCACGTTAACGAGGATAGCTCCCGGCCGACCGAGCGAAGCATCGAGCGAATCTACAAGCTCCCCTGCGGCCTGGAGATCATCCGCCACACCCACCGTTGAAACTGCCGAGGCGCCGAACAGCGCCGCGGCCCGAGTCGCCTGCCGATTGCGCGCGTTGTCGTCTGCGCTGTCGTTGATAATGGTCACGAACATGGTCATCCCTCCGTCTGTGGCTGGTGGCGGCGCGGCGGGATTGCCGCGCCGCCGTTGAACCTCAACCTACCTACGCCGCGGCCGCGCCTCGGGCTCGCGGAGGATGTCGCACCAAACGCAGTAAACAACCCCTGCGTCTTCGTCGTCGTCATCCCAATCGTGATATCCGAGCCGCTCGCAGGCCTGCGGGCGAGTCATCTGCTCCTTTCGCAGACGGCGGCCGCATTCATGGCAATACTCACGGGGAGGCGACCCCGCGCGTATCCCAATAGGGCCGTGAACGGGGCAAACTACCAGAATTACCCGCAGGCCCGGTTCGTCCGGGTACTCACCGATATCACAATGATATTGAGGCATAGTATCCTCCTTTACCTGTCTGGGGTGCCGGTGGTTCACACGATCGCCTTTGCCATCCTGCCCACCATTCGACATCCCAAAAATACTCACAAATACAAAAAACTCGCCAACTGGCGAGGGATTATCGAATGGTTTATTAGCTTAGATGCCTAAATAAAATCAATCACGAACAAATCCTTCGCCAGTTAAGTCGAGTCATCATGGCCATCATCATAGCGTGGGCCGAAGGCTGATTTGTTCGTAAATTAGTCATAGTATTGGCTATTGTACGCTTGTTTTAAAAGTTGTCAAGTTCCAAACATTCAGTGTCGGGTATTGCTATAAGGATAGTACTTGGTCGCCTGCCAAAATCAATAATCGATTCCCTGCTGAGCTAAGATGCCGGAATAGTACGGATGTTTTATCATTTTCATTTCAGTGATTAAATCGGCTTTGTTTTTTAATTTTGGCGGAAGTTTGTGGCCGGTAATTACCAAATGAATATTTTTTGGTTTCGCCGCAATTATTTTTTCAACATCAGAAAGTTTTATTAGGTTTTCTTCGTAAGCCGAAAGCAGTTCATCTAAAATAAAAATATCATATTTGGACGCCCGTAAGAGTTTGATACTTTCTTTTACGCCTTGCCGGGCTGCTTGCTTATGAACCTTAAAAGGCTTCTTATCGCCTAAAATTTTTACAAAACCTCGGCCCAATTCTTTGATCTCAATTCTGCCGAGCATTTTATTTTTCGGCACTTTCATTTCTTTAAACACATTTATAAAATCACGCTCGCCCGAGGGCCACTCGCCTTTGATAAATTGCAAAATGCCGACATTCAAACCGCTCCCAGCCGCTCGCATGGCCAGCCCCATCGCCGCCGTGGTCTTGCCCTTGCCGTCGCCGACATAAATTATGGTTAAACCTTTTAGGCTCATTTCTTAGCTAAAGATTTTATCTTTTTCAAAATATTTAAAAATGGTTCTTCCAACATCGCCGGTACAAATTCTTTTTTTAAGCCCTCGTCTTTGATATTTAAAATATCATCAATATTCCATAATTCAAAAGCAATATCTTTTTCTTCATCGTCTTCGCCGGCGGCAACGATAGCCGCAATCGATCCATTATACCGGTAGGCGAACTCCGTGTTAAATACATTATTAATTATTCCGCGCGAAAGCTCATGCATAATCGTCTTCGCCTGGCCCAAAAATATCAGGTCTTGCGCTTTGGCCTTGATGCCGGTTTCCTCCCCAAGCTCTGCGAGCGCGCCTTGTTCATAAGTTTCCCCAGCAGGTATATGCCCTCCGGCCGTCGGATCCAAAACATCAGGATGGGACTTGGCGCTTTTACTTCGCCGCTGCAAAATTACCTGGCCGTGATCATTAAATAACCAAATATGAACATGGCGGTGAAGCAAGCCTTCTTTATGCACCCGTTCGCGATCCGCCTGGCCAATTACTTGGTCTTTTTCGTCAACAATGTCGATAATTTCTTGGTTGGCGTCCATGCTTAAATCATACCAAACCAAAACCGCTCGCAAGAGCGGTTTTTAGATTTTCCTTTTACTAACTGCACCCGGTCGTACTGCCACATTCAAGGCATTTATAACAAGAACCATTTCTAACGGTTATCGCCCCGCAGAAGGTGCACATGGGCGCGTCGGACTGGTTTTGGAAAGTAAATAATGGCTTCTGGGTTATCGCGGGTTTAGCCAGCACAGTTTCTACATTTTCTGCAGTCAACTTAGGTTGTTCGGTCATAGGCAAAGGATTGGCGCTTTGTATGTTTTGATCAACGCCAGAACTATGTACTTGCGCGGCCTGATCTCTATCCAAGAACTTCATAGCCAGGTAGCGAAACACATAATCGACAATGGATTTGGCAAACGGAATTTGTTTGTTCTTGGTCATGCCTGCCGGTTCAAATCTCATATGCGCGAATTTATTAACCAAAAATTCCAGCGGCACCCCGTATTGAAGATTGAAAGAAACCAATATCGAGAAAGCATCCATTAATCCCGAAAGTGTCGAGCCCTCTTTATTCATATTAATGAAGAGTTCGCCCGGCTTGCCATCCGGAAACAAACCAACCGTTAAGTAACCCTCATGTCCGGCGATTTCAAATTTATGGGTAATAGCCAAACGCTCATCCGGCAACTTCCGGCGCTGCGGGCCGTTAAGATCGCTCTTTATCTGATCGGCGACATTTAAAACAGTGGGGGCGGAAACAGTGGCATGCCCGTTAACATGTCCGTTACCGTTGGCATATACCGCTTCGCCCTTCGGGCTTCGCGGTACAGGGCTTTCATCCAGCGAAGCTTTAGCGGAGTTGGATTCATTCTTGGTATTCAAAGGCTGGCTCTTTTTAGAACCGTCGCGGTAAATGGCGATGGCTTTAAGCCCGGCTTTCCAGCCCTCAATATAGGCTTCCATGACGTCTTCAACCGTAGAATGCTCCGGCATATTAACAGTTTTGGAAATAGCGCCGGAAAGGAAAGGCTGAATGGCGCCCATCATTTTAATGTGGCCCATGTGATGGATGAAACGCTCGCCGTTCATGGCTTTAAAGGCGCAATCGAATACGGGCAGATGCTCGTCTTTAAAGCCGGGCGCGCCCTCAATAGTGTCTTTTTCCTGCAAGTACTTCATAATTTCTTCAGCATCTCTTTCGCCATAGCCCAAATTCTTTAAGGCCATGCCTACCGTATCGTTAACCAGCTTCATATAGCCGCCCCCTACCATTTTTTTATACGCCACTAAGGCAATCGGCGGCTCCACGCCGGTCGTGTCGCAATCCATGATAAAGGAAATAGTTCCGGTCGGCGCCAGCACCGAGACTTGGGCGTTGCGGCCGCCATACTGCTCCGTCAAAAATACGACATCATCCCAAATCTGTTCGGCCCGCGCCAATAAATCAGCTTGTATATTTTGCGTGGCATCAATTTTGTAGGCCGCGTCGCGGTGCTGCCTCATCACGCGCTGGAACGGCTCGCGATTTTCAAAATAGCCCGGGAACGGACCAACGTTTCGGGCCATAAAAGCCGATTGCTTGTAGGACTGGCCGGTCATAATGGCGGTAATGGCGGAAGCGATAGCCCGGCCCTGATCAGAATCATAAGGAATACCCATAGACATCAACAGCGCGCCCAAATTGGCGTATCCAATACCGAGTGTGCGAAAAATATGGGTCATGCGCGCGATTTCATGGGTAGGATAGGCGGCATTATCCACCAAAATCTCTTGGGCCGTAATTAAGACCGTGACCGCCTTAATAAAACTTTCGGTATCAAAGCTGCCGTCGGCAAACCTAAACTTCATTAAATTTAGCGAGGCAAGATTACAAGCGGTGTTGTCTAAAAAGACATATTCACTGCATGGATTTGTGGCGTTGATACGATCCGTATTGGCGCTAGTATGCCAATTCTGAATAGTGCCATCATATTGCAAACCAGGATCTCCGGTTTCCCAGGCCGCTTCAGCCATTTGGCGCAGAAGGTCCTTAGCGTCTTTTTCTTCGCAAACCTCGCCCGTAGTCACAAAACGCGTCGCAAACTTGCCACTTGTAGCGGCGGCTTTCATGAATTCATCGGTCACGCGTACGGAATTGTTCGCGTTTTGGTAGAAAATATTATTATAGACCTCACCGTCGAGACGCGGATCAAGCCCGGCCTGAATCAGAATATGCGCCTTTCTTTCTTCCTTTACCTTGCACCAAATAAATTCCTCAATATCGGGATGGGTCACGTCCATCACCACCATTTTGGCGGCGCGGCGAGTTTTGCCCCCACTCTTGATCACGCCAGCAAAGGCGTCAAAACCCTTCATAAAGGTGACCGGGCCGCTTGAGGTGCCCTTGCCGCGAATTTTTTCTTTGCTGGAACGCAGCTTGGAAACATTAATGCCGCTGCCGGATCCAAATTTGAAAATCCTGGCCTCGGCCTTGGCCGCTTCCATAATACTGTCCATGGAATCGTCGATGCCTAAGATAAAACAGGCGCTGCACTGGGGATATTCATAATCATTTGTGGTTTCCCGGACGCTTTGGCTGGCCTTATCCCAATGGTAACGCCCGCCGCTGCCGCTTTGATCGTAGCGCCAAACGCCGCAGTTATAGTTAACCGGCGAATTAAAAGCCAAGTATTGATTAACCATCAGGTGAGCGAGTTCATCATAAAAAACCTGCGCCTCGCCCTCACTGGCAAAATAACCGTCTGCCAAACCCCACTCTTTGATAGTCCCGGCAATCCGGTCTATCCACTGCTTTACGCTATATTCGTGTTCACCATAAAGATAGTGCGAAGCGGCAATATTGGTAGCATTCTGGGACCAAAACTTCGGTATCTCCACGCCCAACTTTTCAAAAACAACCTGGCCCTCGGCGCTTTTAATAACCGCCGCACGCTTTTCCCAGAGAATCTCGTCAAAAGGGTGAACGCCTTCCTTGGTGAAGTGCCTTTCAAATTTAAGGCCGTCAGCCTTAAATGATTGAACAGCGTGGCCGTTATGGCCGTTATGGCCGTTGGTTCTTTTTTCTTCAATGACGCTTTCGAGATTGCCGGTAGTGGTATGAGTGGGTTGTACGGACATGTTTTTTTGCGTTATTAGTAATTAATTTTTATTGTATTTATAAAATCTATTTTACCGTTCCTGCAAAATTGCGATGCTAATATACGAGTAAATACTAATTTCTTAAATCTTTCTTTGAAGCAACTTTATAGCTAGGAAAAACATTGATGGCCTCTTCAAAGTCCTTAACATCCTGGAACTGCAGATAGACCGAGGCGAAACGGAGATAGGCGACCGGATCCTTGCGTTTGAGCCTTTTCATGACGATCGCGCCAATATCATTAGTTTTAATTTCACCGCCTCGGGCCTTTTTCTGGATATCACGCTCAATACTCTCGGCAAAACGGCGCAACTCTCTTTCCGATTCCGGCCGCTTTTCAAAAGCCTTTAAAATCCCGGAGTATAGTTTCTCAAACGAATAGGGTTCGCGCCGACTGTCGCGCTTCACCACGCTAAGGTCGAGTATTTCTACCTGCTCATACGTGGAAAACCTAAAATTACAGGAAAGGCACTCGCGGCGGCGCCTAATAGCCTGGTCTTCTTGGACCGAGCGAGATTCGAGAACCTTGGAGTTTTTGTGTTTGCATCGAGGGCACTGCATATAGATATAAATGGCCTTTTTGGGGGGTAAGAAAACAGGTCGGGTTTAACTATTAATTACCCGTTTAATAGATAGCCTATTGTATAGCAGCTACTATCTTTGTTTTTGTTTCCCCTTATATAGTGTCGTCTAAAATCGACGAAACGCTATATATAGTGTTTTATGTTCCCAGAGCCAAACTTACTCTTTTATTATACTCTCACAAAAAACCCCTCGCAAGGGCGCCAAATAAAAGAAAATCAGTCAAAGCCCAAACTTATCCACACAAACAAATTAAAACCAGCCGCCAAGCTGGTTAAAAGTTCCGTTTGCGAGTCTTCGGCTTCGCCCTGTTTCGCCGCCTCTAAAAATCTACGAGGGGATGGTTACGAGAAAAACGTCCCGCAGGCCGAATTGGCTTGGCCCAGCAAAGCTGGCAATTCGGCCGAGGGAGAAGAAAAGCTCCCCGCGGGAGGGAGCTTATTCTGGTTTTTCGAGTAACCACCTGAGTAGATTAGCCACTTCTATTTCATTTTCCGCCGAATAAATGCCGGGATATCGAGTTCGTCAGGCTCACCCACCGAATTATCGCCATTGCCAAGCGGCTCACCGTGAGGAGAGGTGACCATAATCGGCTGGACTTCTTCTGTTTTTTCAGGCTTAACCGCCTTGCCATTAGGGGCTAGGTGTTGAGCCGCCACTCTGGTAAAAGAATCGTCAAAAACCGCGGCGGCGGCCGACAATGAAGCTCTAATCGAAGGCGTGCGGACCACCGAATCATCAAAACCGGTGGCCACTACGGTAATCCTCACCTCATCCTGCATGGATTCATCAATCACAGCGCCAAAAATGATCTTGGCATCAGGATGTACGGATTTAGTGATAATCTTGCCCGCCTCATCCACCTCATGCATGCCTAAGTCCTTGCCGCCCGTGATATTAAAGAGCACGCCGGTAGCGCCATCGATCGAAAGTTCCAAAAGCGGACTATCAATGGCCTGTTTGGCGGCTTCGATAGCTCTATTCTCACCGCTGCTCTTACCGATACCCATTAAAGCCGTGCCTGAATTCTGCATAATGGCCTTAACATCGGCAAAATCCACATTAATTAGACCATTTATGGTAATCAGATCGGAAATACCCTGCACGCCTTGACGCAAAACGTCATCAACGGTTCTGAAAGCTTCCAGCAGGGAGGTTTTTTTATCGATAATTTGTAAAATCCGGTCGTTGGGCACCACGATAATGGCATCGACTTTGCTGCGCAGCTGGTCCAAACCCTTTTCGGCAATTTCCCGCCGCTTGGCCCCTTCAAAAGCAAAAGGCTTGGTTACGACCGCCACTGTTAAAACTCCGGACTCGCGGGCAATCTCACCCACCACCGGCGCCGCGCCGGTGCCTGTGCCGCCGCCCAAACCGCAGGTGACAAAAACCATGTCTGCGTTTTTTAAACTCTCATAGATCTGATCTTGCGTCTCTTCAGCCGCGGCCTTGCCTATTTCCGGATTCATGCCCGCGCCGAGACCTCGGGTCGTGGTTGCCCCGATTTGTATTTTCTTGCTAGCTCTTTGATTATGTAAAGCTTGCGCATCAGTATTGATGGCGATAAACTCTACGCCCGAGACACCCACCTCGGCCATGCGATTAACGGCATTATTGCCGCTGCCACCCACGCCGACTACTTTGATTCGGGCAAAATTCTCTATTTTCGGTTTTACTTCTGGCATATCAGGAAAACTTGGCGCCAGGTTTGGCTCTTACTTACCTGACACACCATATGATAATTTAAGCTGTAAAAATAATATCTACCGATATTCTACTCATTAGTCTAAATAAAAGCAAATACCCAAATTTCGGCCTAAACGCTTAAGGCAAAAAGTGCTTAAACCAATCTTTTAATTTGCCGAGGCCCGGATAATCCAATATTTTTTTTCTGAGACCGCTGCCCATGCTTAAACGGCCATGCCGGATGTCCTCCTCGGCAATCCATTGCACCAGCCCTACCCCGGTGGCAAAACTTGGGTCAGCCACACGATCCAACACCGTGGATAAAGAATGAGCGGGGTTACCTATGGTCACAGGCAACCTTAACTTTTCTCTAGCGTACTCAACAATACCGGGCAGATTGGCGCCGCCGCCGGTTAAGACTGCCCCGCCCGGGAGTTGGCCATCGCGATTTATTCTCTTTAACTCCTTATTCACGTTAGCCAAAATTTCATCAATGCGCGCTTCCACTATTTCAACAATGTGGCGGCGCGAAACCACTTCATCTTCGTTATTATCAAACTCGGATAGCCTAACTTCACTGTCCTTGCGCAAACTTTCGGGATCAGTGTGACCATATTTTAATTTTACCTCTTCAGCCGTATCTACGGTGGTACGCAAACCTATCGCCAAATCATTGGTAACATGAGCCTGGCCAATCGGCAAAACATGCGCCAGCAACAACTGCCCTTCTTCATAAACAATTACGCCAGTGGTACCGGCGCCCAAATCAATTAAAACCGACCCAATTTCCTTATGCCTTTTCGACAGACAAGAATGGGCCGAGGCCAGGGGCGCTAATACCAATTCATCCACTTCCACGCCGGTTTGTTTGAGACATTTTTGCAGATTGCGTAAATACGGGCTGGAAACTTCAATAATGGTGCTTTCTACTTCAAGCCTGATACCGCTCATACCTACCGGATCCTTAATGCCGCCCTGGCCATCCACGGCAAAATAACGAGGAATCACATGCAATATCTCTTTGTTCAAAGGAAGTTGAATGGCTTGAGAAGCGTCAATGACACGGAGCAAGTCATGTTCGGTGATCTCGCCATCGGCCCGCGACACGGCGATCACGCCATGTGAGTTCACGGTGTTGATATGGGGACCATTAACGGAAACAGCGGCGTGGTCCAAATTCAATCCGGTCATGCGTTCAGCATGATCCAGACTTTCGGAAATTGAAGAAACCGCCTCTTCCAAATCAACGATTACGCCTCGGCGCAGTCCGGCCGAGGGCGCTTCGCCAGTACCAATAATACTCAATTGGTCCGTGTTGGGATCGAACTTGCCAACTATAACTTTGACTTTGGCCGAGCCTACATCCAGCCCGACGTAATAATGCTCTCTGGACATTTTTATTTAACTGGTTTTATTGGCCAGGACTTCCTGCAGGATCTGTTTAACGCGGTCGCCAGAAGCGGCTGTACCAACTTCTTTCATGACCGCGCCCATCGCCTTACCAAAATTATCAGCGCCCGCTTCGGATACCACCTTATCGGCAATGGCCCTAATATCCGCATCAGTCATTTCCGGAGGCAGCATTGCCCGCAAAATATCCGCTTCAGCCTCTTCAGCCCGGGCTCGGTCCTCTTGCCCGGCTTGGCGGAAGGCATTAATCGAATCTTCCCTCTTTTTTAATTCCCGTCTCACCACCATTATATCCTCCGCATCGGAAAGCTCATGCATACGCGCTTTTTGCTCATTCACTAAAGCGGCTTTAAGCAAACGCAAGACGGAGGTCAACCTTGCGTCCCCGGTCTTTAAGGCTTCTTTCAGCTTGGTGTCCAATGAAGCACCAATGGCGCCCATAGAAAAGAATTTATTTTTTATTAGATGATTTACTAGATGATTTACTAAAAGACAGGCCCAGACGTTTCGCTTCTTCGCGCTGTTTTCTCAATTCATTGCGACGAATGGCCGATCGTTTCTGCAGATTACGGCTTTTAATACGAGCATGGTATCGAATTTTACGCGCCCGTACCAAAATTCCGCTCTGTTGGATCTTACGCGTAAACCTTCGCAGCAAACTGTCAAAGCTTTCGCCTTCTTTGCGCTTTACCTCGATCATGTCACACCTTCCTTTCTTAAAAATTTCAAATAAATCATAACACGTTCTAAGCTTAAAGTGCAAATATAAAAAGCGCAAAGTAGAACTGGCCGACTTTACGCTTTTCGCTTTGGGTTTTACCTTTGGTTTAGTCGCCCAACCGCTTCCTGACTTCGCTTAAAATTCGGTCGCTTGGAAATACTTCCTGCATACCGGACCGGACATCACGCAGAATGACGGTATCCTCTAGCGCTTCTTTCTGGCCAACAATTAAGGCAATCGGGATCTTCATATCAGAAGCGTACTGAATACGCGCCTTGAGATTATGCTCGTCGCAAAGATTAACAATGGCAATGGCTTCATCCCAAAACATAGAAAACAAAGACAGGGATTTTTTAGCCCCCAAAACGCCCAAGGGAATCACGGCTACGTCTGCTTTTTTGGTCTTTTCTATTTCACCGCCGGCCAAGTGCCAAGCCCGCAGCAAGCTATCCATCTGGCCCACTAAACCCAAGGCCGGCCGAACCG
Organism: uncultured Candidatus Saccharibacteria bacterium; assembly: GCA_964609765.1. Classification (GTDB taxonomy): domain Bacteria; phylum Patescibacteriota; class Doudnabacteria; order UBA920; family 2-02-FULL-46-11; genus CAZSSD01. Next base: position 12,122 of record CAZSSD010000011.1, read on the forward strand.
CGTGCCCGAATTTATTAAACAAAGCATCATGCCGGGAGCCTTGGCTTAAAATAAAAGAATCTTGGGGATGGTTAAACCGGAAACGAAAAACAGTACGCTTAACATGGTTATCCGCGCCAAAAGTAGTCATGAGGGCATAAGGTACTCCCAGCTCATCAAGAGCTTCAAGCACCGAGGTTAAATGGGTAGCGCAATCCGAATCCAAATAGTCGATAAAAGCCGGGGCGTCGGCGGCAATACTTTGGCACTCGGCCTGCTCACAGGCCAGCACTTTTTCTGGGTTCTTATCCACGCTTAACGCACAATCCTTGCAAAGGCTGTATTTGGCATCACTAAAATTCCGGACCAGAGTTTGCTGGTATTCCGGCCAGCAATTTTCGCAACCCCGGCTGCCGATTTCCAAAAAAACATTATCCTGGCCCAGACCGCCGTATAGCTTCCAAGCCAAGGCTAGAATTTGCGCGTCAAAAACGGGACTTTCGTCGCCGATTACCTCAAAACCATATTCGGTGCTGGATAACAGCTGGTAGGGATTGTTCTGCTGAACAGTGACCGGCGATAAATAAAACCATTTGCTTAAATTTTCTTTTTCAGCCACGCGGCCTTCAACGTACATGCGCAGCAGGCCGCTCAAAGTGTTAGTACGCAAAGCGACATCGCTGCCGTTATTGGATTTGAAAGCAAGCGGCTCGCCCGGGCCGGTATGAAACTTATGCACGGTTTCCATGAACTCAAACAAAGCAGGTTCGACTCTCACAAAGCCAAAACCATGCGCCAATTTTTTAATCTTTTCCTTGAGATGCTCAAGATCTCGCCAATCATCGGCTAAAAAATCTTTTTGGCCCGGAATTTTTTTGAAAGGCTTCCGAGGCGTTTCCGTCACCGGCGTTTGTAGTTTTGACAGCTGTGCCTTCATGGTTGTC
>CAZSSD010000011.1:13054-21257 GCA_964609765.1 uncultured Candidatus Saccharibacteria bacterium
TGGTTGTCTCCTTCCCCAGTTAGGGCGAAGCGTAACTAGGGGTCTTAAAAAATGAGAGTTGTGAAATCGGAAAAACTTTTAACCAGACTTTGCCGACAATTTCCTGGCGCGGCAGCGGACCCCAGACCCGAGAATCAGACGAAGCTTGCCGATTGTCGCCCAAAAGATAATATTGGCCCGATCCCAATTTAACGGTCTGGTCGCGCAAAACATTCGTACGTGTCCCTGCCCGCAAATAATCCTCCGGAAGGACCGTCCCCTCCGTATCATTAGGAGCATAAACTTTAACCTTGCCGTTTGTAAAGACTATCTTTTCTTCCGGCAAACCAATAATTCGCTTGATAAAAAAATCATTGGGCTGGTCGGGTGGGCGCAATACTACCACATCGCCCCGGCTGGGCTCTCTAAAACGATAGCTAATCTCATCGATAACCAGATAATCGCCGTGATGAAAGTTGGGCTCCATGGAACTGCCGGAAACAATAAAAGGCTGAAAAACCAGAAAACGAATGGGAATAATAATGATAAGTGATAAAATTAATATCTTGGCCAAATCCCAAACAAGTATGCCCAGAGAAGCCAGCGCCGCTCCCGGTTTTTTGTTTTCTTGTTCCGGCCCGCTTTGCGGTTCCCCGGCAGCCTCAACTATTTTTGTATCGGAATCATTGGCCATAAAAATATTTAATGGTGCGCGATGTAGGGATTGAACCTACGGCCTTTCGCGTGTGAAGCGAACGCTCTACCACTGAGCTAATCGCGCGGGATACACTATCATAAAATTGTGAAATTCGGCTAAAGGGGAGGTAAAACAGATTTGAAATTTTATGCTAAACTATATGAAGCCAGCGCCTAAAATCAAGTTAACATTACTTATTTTATACTTGTTGGGCAAGTCAAGCAAGCTTATGGCAATCGCTTAAAATAAAATAGCAAGCGATTAGTTCATTAATCACAGAAGAATTATTTTAAAGCCTTCCTTTTTCGTAACAGCATACGAAAAATACACTTCGAAATGGAAAAATGTTAGCCCAAGCCACAAGCCACAAATCAAGAATTATTACCACAATCATCTTTGCCATGATGGCCGCGCTTTTTGGTTTTTTGCTGGCCAAAGTCTGGCAGGGCACCAGTAGCGTTTTTATTTCCGGACGAAATCCGGTTTCGCAATTGGCGTCTTTGGTCTTTGATGGTAACAGGCTGGCCGGCGAATCTCGGGGTCAGGTTAATATTTTACTTTTGGGCGTGGGCGGACCTGGCCACGACGGCCCCTATCTTTCCGATACGATTATGATCGCCAGCGTTAAACCCAACACAAATGAAGTATCGCTAATTTCTATCCCCCGCGATACCATGGTTGCCATACCGGGCAGCGCCGGGCAATATAAAATAAACAGCGCTTACGCCTACGCCATAACGCAAAGGGACGAAAAATACGCGCTTAAGCAAGCCCGCGAGACTGTCGGCAATTACTTGGGCCTGGAAATACCCTATGTGGTGGTGGTTGATTTTGCAGGCTTCGCCAAAGCCGTAGATACGCTGGGCGGCCTTGATGTGGAAATAGAAAAAAGTTTCACGGATTATTATTTCCCGGATACTCGCTATCGCTATCTGTCGCCCGTGAGTTTCGCGGCCGGCGTGGAGCATATGGATGGCGAGCGCGCGCTCATCTATGCCCGCTCCCGCTATAGCACTTCTGATTACGACCGCGCCGCCCGACAGCAAAAAATCCTGGAAGCGGCCAAGTCCCGCATCAAAGACCTCAATTTTTTCCGCGATATTACTACAATCAGTAAACTTTTTGATGATTTCACGGGGCATGTCTCAACCAATATGACGGTGGGGGAAATAAAAAGATTGGCCGACCTCGCCACCAATACGCCGCAAAATAAAATCTACAGTACGGTTTTAGATCCTTCAACCGGTTTGGTTTGCAGCTACATCTCAACTGAAAAAGGATTTCATTTAAATCTTTGCCCCGGTAAAACCGAAAAGGATCTGCAAAAATACGCAGAATCATCCTTTGCCCGCGGACATGTCAGATTTGAAAATCCAAACGTCGAAATACAAAATGCCACCACCGTTACCGGCCAGGCCCTGACTGCGGCCGAGCAAATTAAGTCCCTGGGCTTTAGCGCTGCTACCACCAACGCCGGAAAGCTTTCAGACCCAAGCCAGACTTATATTTACGATTTAACAGACGGCAAAAAACCGGACAGTCTCGCCGTGCTCTTAGTCACTTTTTCCGGCAAGGTAGGCAAAACGCCGCCAGTTTATAAAGGCTCCAGGCAACCCGACTTTATTGTCGCACTTGGCAGCAATTATAAACCCCCCTTCCTTGACGTGATCAATCTTGACCCGCCCAAACCCAAGGAAGAGCCCATAGATGAAAAACCTGCCGAAGAGGAAAATACGGATGAAAATACCGCGCAGCCAAAGACCCCTACCGATACCACCACCCAGCCCAAAGACAAAGATAAATTATTAGATAACTCCGCTTCGCCCACGCCAGGAAGCAGCACAACCGCTAACCCCAATATCTCAAGCGCAACTAACCTTTAAAGTAAAACCGCCGGCCCCGGCGGTTTTACGGTTTTTACGTATCGCATAAAAGTTCTAGATTGTGTAGAATAAGTTTGAAATTATTAAGCGGAGTGGAAGCGAAGTTTAATGCCGCAAAAAATTCCAACCATTGCTTTAGTGGGTCCGCCCAACGTAGGAAAATCTACGTTGTTTAATACGATCATCGGTACCCGCTTGGCCATTACCGGGCCCAAACCGGGCACCACGCGTGACCGTTCTTACGGCGAGGCCAAATGGAACGGCAAAAAATTTATCATCATAGATACCGGCGGTCTCGCGCGCAAATCGCAAGATCTGCTTGAAAAAAACATCCGGCAACAAACCCAGGTGGCCATGGCTGAAGCCGATATAATTCTTTTTGTGGCCGACGGACGCGCCCCCATCTCCTCGAGCTTGGACGCGGCCCGAGAATTAAAAGATGTTTTGCGTAAAAATAAAATTTTAAACAAAATTCCGGTACATCTGGTGGCCAATAAAATAGAAAGCGCGAAAAATATCGAAAAAATAAAGGCAGATTTCGCGCGCTTGGGTTTGGGCCAGCCTTTTGCGCTCTCGGCTTTAACCGGCCGCGGTGTGGGCGACCTTTTGGACGCCGTAGCCGAGCAAATGAAAAAAATCGATGAAGAAGACGAAAAAGAAAAAGTCTTTGCGACCGTGGCTTTGGTCGGACGCCCCAATGCCGGCAAATCCACGCTCCTCAATCACTTAGCCGGCGAAGAGCGGGCCATTGTTTCTCCCGTCCCGGGCACCACCCGCGCCGCCGTTGACATGCATATATCCTACAAAAATAAATTGCTGCGCTTTATTGATACAGCCGGCATGCGCCGCCGCGCCCGCATAGACCTGGATGTTGAAGAATACGCCCTTTTCCAAGCCCTCAAGAGTATGGAAAATGCGGATGTGGTGGTTTTACTTTTGGACGCGGCCGATGTGCGCGCCCGTTTTGAACAAACCATCGCCGGCAAATTAAAAGACAGCGTTAAGGGTATTGTTATTGCCTTAAATAAAATCGATATGGTCTCCCCGGAAGAAACAACCGATTTACTGCAGTACACAGCGGCCCGGTATCCGTTTTTACGCTTTACCCAAGTTTTACCAATATCGGCGGAAAAAGGAATCAATATCGATAAACTTTTGGCCGCCATCATTGCCGCCAAGCAATCGCGGGATAAGCGCATACCCGACGAAGACTTAAGAAGGGATTTAAAGTACTGGTTAAAAAAACACCCGCCGGTAAAACTTTCCGCGCAGAAAAAACCGGTTATTTACGACCTGGAACAAGTAAAAACCAATCCGCCCGTCTTTATGCTTGTCGTTAACGAACCGGCCGCGATACACTATTCTTATGTCAGGCATCTCGAGAATAGGATTAGGGAAAAGTATGGATTTATGGGAACAGCCATAAAAATAAGATTAAGAAAACCAGAAAGATAAACTCTAAACCCGATGCCCAAAATTATAAAATTAGAATTTAATATTTTGAATTTATTTAGAATTTAGGATTTGGTGCTTAGAATTTAAATTTTATGCAAATAAAATTGATAGCTGGCCTCGGCAATCCCGGCCCAAAATACGCAAACAACCGCCATAATGTGGGTTTTATGGCGGCAGAGAAGCTTCGGGAAAAGTGGAACGTGCTCGCCTGTGTTTCGCGCTTCGAGGCCTTAATTTGCGAAGCCCATCCGCCCACCGGCAAAATTTTTATTTTGACTTCAAAAACGTATATGAACGAATCAGGCAAACCGCTTGGCGAGTTTGCCCGGTTTTATAAAATTCAGCCTGAAGAAACTTTGGTAATTTACGACGATGTTGATTTGCCGGTTGGCCACCTGCGCCTAAGCGAGAACGGCTCGGCCGGCGGCCACAACGGCGTACTGTCCGTTATTGAAAATTTCGGCGCTGGAGTTTGGCGGCTGCGCATCGGTATTGGCGACAACCGCGCCGTCGGTATTCCATCAGAGACTTACGTTTTACAAAACTTCAAGCCTGAAGAAAAAGAAATTATTGAGAAATCTGTCGAAAAAGCGGTGGAAATAATCGATTTGCTTTTGCAAAACCAACTCGACCCCGCCAAATCCCAAATCACAGAATTTAATAAAACCCTTTAAACAAAAAACAGCTGTTAGGATGTCTTTCGCCGCCCTGCATCTATTTTGAAGTGCTTATCCCTCGAGAAAAACATCGCGCAGGGCGAGCACCCTTAACAAAAAACTCGCAAGCAACTTTATTTGCGAAGCGAGTCATAGAATGCGAGAACAAGACGGTGAAGCGGCTATGCCGCGCGGCTTGTTCGAGCCGTAAGCCCGAGTCCTGACGAGGGCACCTTGCAAGGAAGGGTGTGGACCCGCTGGAGGGAAACCTTTCGGTTTCCCTAACCCCGAGTAATCCCTTATAACCCTGCTCCGAGCGCAAGACACCACTGCAAAAGCAGTAACACCTTGACTTTAGGTTCAGCGAAGTTAGGAGGGATTGCATCGCCTACACCACTCGGAAGCAGGATCACAAGGGACTAATATGGATCTTATTTATAAGTATAGCAAATACTGCCTTAATTGTCAACCGGGAGTGAAAATTCCGTTTTTTGCTCTAAAACCCGCCACTGACATAAAAATAAACTTATTGAAAAGAAGATCTACCACTGCTAGATAAATAAGGCAAGCAGAAATAGGATTTACGGAACTTCTACTACCCGGTCAACCTTATGAATGAAATTTCTGAAATAAAATCAGGCTCGCTGGAGTACCCTTCCCTTTTAAAACAAATCCACGATCCGCCAGATAGACTTTTTGCCTTGGGCAATCTTGAGCTTTTGCGGGAAAAATATATTTTAGCCGTGGTTGGCACGCGCAAATGCACAAGTTATGGCCTGGCTGCCACAGACAGACTCATTTCGGAAGTAGCCGAACATGGCCTGGTCATTGTTTCCGGACTGGCCCGCGGTATTGATGCTGCCGCCCACAAAGCCGCTCTTAAATTAAGCGGAAAAACGATTGCCGTTTTAGCCCAGGGCCTGGATTTAAATAAAATTTATCCGCCCGAACACAAAATACTCGCTCACGAAATAATTAGCAAAGGCGGCCTGCTGTTAAGCGAATATCCACTCGCGGCTAAAATATTTAAATCAAATTTTGTCGCGCGCAACCGCATTATTGCCGGCATGACTAGGGGCGTCTTGATTGTAGAAGCGCCCAAAGGCAGCGGCGCGCTTATCACGGCCGACTTTGCCGTGGATTTTAACCGCGAAGTTCTGGCCATACCCGGTCAAATTACCAACCCGGCGGCTTGGGGACCCCATAAATTAATTAGCGAAGGCGCCAAACTGGTGGCGAATGCGGCTGATATTTTGGAAATATTTGAATTACTGCCCTTACCCGCCGTTCGAAAAACACAGGGGAACCTATCGCTTGAGCAAAAAATAATTGTGCAACTGCTTGTTGAGCAGCCCTATACTTTAAGCGAAATTGTTGAAAAAACAGAGCTTGATATTTTGACAGTTACGCAAAACCTAACTACCTTGGAATTGACGGATAAAATATCAGCGAATATCGACGGGAAGTACAGCGCCAAGTGACCATTACTGATGGCAATAACCATGATATAAGTCATGGGCATAGTTATCATCTTTTTATTCTTCTCTTGACATACATTCAAATACCAAATAATATCCATTGCGAAACCACATGGCAAAAAATTCTAAACAGCTTGTCATAGTAGAAAGCCCAACCAAAGCCCGCACTATCAACAAATTTCTCGGTGCGGATTTTATTGTCGAATCTTCTTTTGGACACATTCGTGATCTGCCCAAAAGCAAACTCGGCGTTGATGTTGAAAATAATTTTGAACCGCAATACGTCACGCCTGCCAAGGCCAAGAAGCGCGTAACGGAACTAAAAAAACTGGCGAAAGACGCCGAAAAAGTGATATTAGCCACTGATGAGGATCGTGAGGGTGAGGCCATTGCCTGGCATTTAGCGGAAGTACTCGGCTTACCGCAAGACAAATATGAACGCATTGTTTTCCACGAAATCACCGCAGAGGCCATAGCCGAAGCCTTAAAGAATCCGCGCAAAATTGATTTAAAGATGGTTGATGCCCAGCAGGCCCGCCGCATTTTGGACCGTTTAGTCGGCTACAATCTTTCGCCATTGCTTTGGCAAAAAATCCGCTACGGCCTTTCCGCCGGCCGGGTCCAATCGGCTGCGCTGCGCTTAATAGTGGAGCGCGAACGCGAAATCCAAGCCTTTAAGCCGCAGGAATATTGGTCAGTCGAAGCCGGCCTTGTTAACCATGAGGAAAAGAATTTTGTTGCACATCTTAACCGTATCGATGGCAAGACCATTGATAAATTGCGCATCAAAAACGAAGCTGAAGCCAAAGCAATTGTCGCTGGATTAAACGGCGCCAAATGGACGGTAGAAAAAATCGAGACCAAGGACGTTAAAAGAAATCCGGCCGCGCCCTTTACCACCTCCACTATGCAGCAGGAAGCCAACCGCAAGCTCGGTTTTTCCGGAAAACAAACCATGATGATTGCCCAGCAGCTCTACGAAGGCGTGGAGCTTGGGCCAGAAGGCTCGACCGGTTTGATTACTTACATGCGCACCGATTCGGTTAATTTATCAAACCAAGCGCTGGCCGAAGCCAAGCAAGTTATTAATAGTCTGTTTGGCGGCAATTACACGCTTGCCCAGCCGCGCCGCTATAAAACTAAAAGCAAGGGCGCCCAAGAAGCGCACGAAGCCATCCGGCCTACCTCCTTTTTGCGCAAACCCGAAGATCTTAAGCAATATTTGGATCGCAATCAATACCGCTTGTATGAACTAATCTGGAAGCGCACGGTGGCCACGCAAATGCCCGAGGCCCAATTTAAAGCTACGGCCGCGGATATTGCCACCGGCACGCCTTATGGCTTTCGCGCGACAGGCCAAACTTTAATATTCGACGGTTTCTTAAAAATTTACTTTGAGAGTACGGACGATTTAGAAAACGAAGAGGAAGGCATCTTGCCCGAACTGTCCGAAAACGAAATACTCAAGCTTTTAGAACTTACGCCTAACCAGCACTTCACGCAGCCGCCAGCGCGGTTCACGGATGCCAGTTTAATTAAGGCTCTGGAAGAATACGGCATCGGCCGTCCTTCCACCTACGCCCCCACCCTGGCCACCTTGATAGAACGCGATTACATCAACCGCGACCAAAAAAGGCTGTTACCAACCGAAATTGGCACTTTGGTTACGGATTTTCTAAACGAACATTTCGCCAATATTGTTGACTATCAATTTACGGCCCACATGGAAGAAGAGCTCGATGAAATCGCCGAAGGCACCAGGCAATGGCAGCCGGTCATTAAAGACTTCTACAACCCATTTTCCGAAAAAGTTAAACACAAAAAAGAAACGCTCGAAAAAGTGACCGAGCCCATTACTGAAAAATGTCCTGTTTGCGGCGGACCCATGGTGGCGAGATTTGGCCGTTTTGGCAAGTTCGGCGCCTGCGCCAAATATCCGGAATGCAAGGGCAAGGTCATTTTAGACCCGGAAGAAAAAGAGTTGCAAAAATATGCCGAAACGCAACAATGCCCGGAGTGCGGCGCGCCAATGTCGGTTAAACGCGGCCGGTTTGG
>CAZSSD010000012.1:0-21071 GCA_964609765.1 uncultured Candidatus Saccharibacteria bacterium
AGGTTTCAGCCTTCGGCTGACCTTCGGAGCCCCAAGGCGCCGTAAGCGACATTTATGCCTAATCTTAAAGACGTAAAAAGGCGAATAAGATCAGTTAACAGCACGCGCAAAATCACCAAAGCCATGCAGATGGTTTCGGCTGCGAAAATGCGCAAATCGCAAAACGCGGTTTTAGCCAGTCGGACCTATTCCGGTTTGGCCTGGCAGCTGATTAATAAACTGGGCCGCATTGAGGATCCTAAGTTTCCTTTGCTGCACAAATACGAGAAGGCTTCAAAAATCGTTGTTTTGATCCTTTCGAGCAATCGCGGCTTGGTGGGCAGTCTCAATACTAATTTACTGCTCAAATTGAGAGAAATTGAACGTGCCAATGCCGATATTGATATGCGCGTTTTGGCCTTTGGCAAAAAAGGGGCCCTGGGCGCGCGACGTTTGGGTAAAGAGGTTTTGGCTGATTTTGAAAAGAACGATCGTACCACCGAAGTGCGCGACATTTATCCTTTAATACGCTTGATTGTCAATCTTTATAACACCGGCGAGTATAAAAAAATATTTGTGCTTTATAACCACTTTTATTCAACCTTGAGCCAGAAACCAAATGTAGAACAGATACTGCCTTTTGTAGATTTTGCGCCGGCCGCCGAACCCGAGAGCAATGACGAATATATCTTTGAACCCGATACGACCGCCGTACTCGAACATCTACTGCCCAGAATTCTGGAAAGCCGCATTTATCAGACGGTCTTGGAGAGCAACGCCTCCGAACATTCCGCGCGCATGGTCATGATGAAAAATGCCACTGACGCGGCTGGCGATTTAATTACCGACTTAACTTTAACTTACAACCAATTGCGACAGAGCAAAATCACCACCGAGCTTACCGAAATTACGGCCGGCAAGCTTGCTCTGGAAGCCTAGACTATTAATTAATTTTTTATGAGCAATAAAGCACAAGGACAAGTAAAACAAGTGATTGGACCGGTGGTCGACGTGAAATTTGAGGGCCATACGCCCAAAGTTTATGATGCCTTAGAAGTGCGGTTTACGCCGGCCGGAGCCGATAAAGAGATTTTATTGGTTTTGGAGGTTCAGCAGCAACTCGGTGAGGGCAGCGTGCGTACGGTGGCCATGTCTTCGACTGATGGTTTAAAGCGCGGCACCGCGGTCGCGGATACGGCTGCGCCCATTAGCGTGCCGGTGGGCAAGGTGGCCTTGGGCCGCATTTTTAACGTGCTCGGCCAAACCGTGGACGGCGGCGAGGAAGTAAAGTCTGAAAAGAGATATCCTATCCATCGCGCGGCCCCAGAGTTTACCGATCAATCAACCAAGACGGAAATATTGGAAACCGGTATTAAGGTTATTGACCTTATTTGTCCCATTTTGAAAGGCGGTAAAGTGGGTTTGTTCGGCGGTGCCGGCGTGGGTAAGACCGTTATTATTCAGGAACTTATTAACAATATTGCTAAAGCACACGGCGGCGTTTCTGTTTTTGCCGGCGTCGGCGAGCGCACGCGTGAAGGTAACGACCTTTATCATGAGATGAAAGATGCCAAGGTTTTAGACAAATTAGCCATGGTTTTCGGTCAGATGAACGAACCGCCGGGTGCGCGCGCACGTGTCGCCCTGACCGGTTTGGCGATGGCCGAATATTTCCGTGATGAGCAAAATCAGGATGTATTGATGTTTATCGATAATATTTTCCGCTTTACGCAGGCCGGTTCAGAGGTCTCGGCCCTTTTGGGCCGCATTCCTTCGGCGGTCGGGTACCAGCCGACCCTCGCTTCCGAAATGGGTGCTCTTCAGGAACGCATCACATCCACTCAAAAAGGGTCCATTACTTCTGTTCAAGCCGTGTACGTACCAGCAGACGACTTAACTGACCCCGCTCCCGCCACGACTTTCGCGCACTTAGACTCGACCGTGGTGTTATCCCGTGCTTTAACTGAACTTGGCATCTATCCGGCCGTTGATCCCTTGGATTCCACCTCAACAATTTTGGATCCGAATATAGTTGGCGCAGACCATTATCGCGTGGCTCGCGGCGTACAGCAAACCCTGCAAAGATATAAGGATTTGCAGGACATCATCGCCATTTTAGGCATGGAGGAACTGCCCGAAGAAGATAAGGTCACAGTGACGCGCGCCCGCAAGATTCAAAGGTTTCTTTCACAGCCTTTTTCCGTGGCCGAAACCTTTACCGGCCGGCCGGGCGCGTATGTAAAGCTTGCCGATACGATCCGCGGTTTTGATATGATTCTTAAAGGTGAATTGGACGAGGTGCCGGAAAGTGAGTTTTATATGAAAGGCGGCATTGAACAAGTTCAAAATTAAAAAATCAAAATGCAAAATGACAATCCAAAAATTAAAAATTATGAATTTTAATCCTTAATTTTGATTTTTGTATTTATATTTTAAATTTATGGCCATTCAACTGCACTTAAAACTAGTAACCCCGGAGAGAGTTTTATTCGAAGAAGATTTCGATAGTCTTACTGTTGATACGGCCATTGGCCAAATTACGATATTGCCAAGCCATGCGCCGCTGGTTTCCGCGCTGGTGCCGGGGGAAATGGTGGTGCGCAAAGACAACAAAGAATCTTATGTATACGTCGCCGGCGGGTTTGTGACCGTGGAAAGAGGAAATAAAGTGGTTATTTTGGCAGATGCCGCCGAACATCATTACGAAATAGATGAGAAACGGGCCGAGGCCGCCAAAGTCCGGGCGGAGAAGATTTTGAAAGAGTCAGCCATGTCGGCCGAAGAGGTGGCCGAAACCGAAGCCGCGCTGGTGCGAAGTATCGCCCGCTTAAACATTGTGCGCAGACGTGCTCACAGGCGCGGCCACGTTCCGGGCGAACAAGTTGAGACCATTCAATAATTTATGACAAACTTAAAAGAAATCAATTCAACCACTTCGGGTATTCCTTTTGAGGATTCGCATGGCTCGGATTTTATCATCGTTGCTTGCAGCGATCCGCGTTACCGCCTGCATCTAAATGAATTTGAAAAACAGTTGGGTGGCAAGATTGACCGTATTATTTTGCCAGGTGGGCCGCTTGGTTTTACCGCCAAGAAATACGGCCTGACAGATACTTCGCAGGGTGTAATGGAGTGGACTGAACTTTTGGCAAAAGCTCACCACGTTAAAGAGATAATTTTAATGTCGCATGCCGGCTGTGCCGCTTACGGCAATGCTATGAAAGTCGGCGGTTTTGAAGCGGGCAGCATTGATGATCATCAAAAGGAAGATTTGGTTGAGGCTAGAAAGCAGATTCAAGCTGTATTGCCGGAAGTAAAGGTGCGTCTATTCATGGAAGCACCAAGCGAGAATGGGGAAGTGGTGTTTACGGAGTTTGAATAGCCGTCGTGGTCGGACCCGTGTTTGACGGAATTGATAATATGTGCTAATGTTTATAGTTCTGGCGATAGAACTTTGCATCTTGTTAGGGATATCGATATTATCGATAATCTTGTAGAAGATGCAAGGCACACGCCAAGGCATCTTTTTTGTTCGGGCAAATGGGCTCGGACAAACAGGCAGAAGGAGGGAAGTTGGTTCTTACTGCCAAACCGCACTCTAGAGAGGTTGGTAAGCCTATGAATGGTCGGAAGTACCCCGTCGGCGTAATTATGTGCGCCCAGCCTGAAATAGGCCAGGATGTGCTGGCCTTTCTGTGCGACCGCTATCAGGCCGTTCGTGTTGAGGAGGACGTATTTCCTCTGCTGCGCGGCGCCGGAGCGGTGGCACAACTCGCCACCGATTTTATCAACGCGAACCCGCGGCAAGGGGACCATGTCACTCCGCTGTCCATGGTCGCGGACGGCCTTAGCCTGATTGCCGAGCATGGGGTGGTGGTCGTGATCGACCACACCGCCTGTGCGGGCCGCGGCAAGGTCGTAGATCGTCTGCGTCAGATGGGTCGATCCGTGGAATCGATCGCGGACGAGGATCGTGCTGTCCGTCTGGCCATGCATGCGGTAGCCGAACTGGTGGACGAGCAGCAAAGAAAACTCGAGGTCCACGGTTACGTGGCCGAATGCGACCCGGAAACCAAGCGGGTTCGCAATTTCCGCCGCGTGCACATCGAGAGCGAGCAGGACGCAGCGTTAGCCTAGCGGCAGTAGGCGAGAGGCGGTTCCCACGTGGGGCCGCCTCAAGCCATTTTTGAGATGCATTTTATACACAAAATTAGTTTTGACCCCGTGATACAACATCAATAATTCTCCCCATGTTTTGATGAAAGGCATCAAAATAAACTTTAAAAAGATATTTACTTAAGCGATTGTAAATTTAGTCGAATTGGCGAAATTCAGGACGATTGATGTTGATATCCGGGGTTTGACTTTTAACATATAAATCTGATATTATTAAAACAGCAGAGAGCAAGTTCTGAATTTGAAATAGAAACAGAAAATTTATTCCGTTGCAAGCAACAAATGTTTAGTTTTTTCGGTAAAAAAAGCCTAGTCGGTATCGATATCGGTACCTCCAGTATCAAGCTCGTAGAATTATCCCGTAATTCCGGACATTTTCAGCTCGAAACCTACGGTATTGCTCAAATTACTTATAGTTCTGATATTCCCAAAAGCTCCTCACCGCTTGATGTCACGATCAAAACCCTCCAGGAGTTAATGGCGAAAACGCGCGTAAGCACTAAAAAAATTGTCGCCAGCCTGCCGACCAGCACTGTTTTTGTGACGGTGATCGAAATTCCTTTTTTAAAAGAAGATGACCAGCGCCGGGCCATAGAATACGAGGCTAAAAAAATAATTCCTATTCCCATCGAGGATGTCACGGTATCTTGGAATGCCATCCCGCCTCTGGAAGCAAGCGAAACCGACAAGCAGGCCATTTTGCTGACCGCCGTGCCTAATCATGTTATTGCCAACTACGTTAAAGTTTTTCAGGCTCTAAAACTTGAACCACAGGCGATAGAAGTAGAGGCGACCGCTTTGACCCGTTCTTTGGTGGGTTTGGATACCAGTGTGGTTTTGGCTTTGGATGTCGGCAGTAAAACTTCAGCGGTTAATTTGATTGATCGGGGGTTTATTTACTTTTCTAAAAATATCAATGTGGGCGGCGAGACCATTACGCATAGCATTTCGCAAATGCTTAATGTCAATTTAGAAAGGGCGGAGCAGTTTAAAAAAAGTTTGGGCTTGGCCGGTCTCGAACAAAACAGCAATATCCCTCGTTCGATTCAGCCAACTTTAAACGCGATTAGATTGGAAGTCGAACAGGTTATGCATTTATCGCAAGGCCGCGGCCGAGATGTTGAAAAAATAATTTTAACCGGCGGCGGTTCCAAGCTCTCGGGCTTAGATAAATACCTGGCAGCCAGCTTCAAAATCCCCGTTGTTATTGGCAATCCTTGGGCGCGGGTAATCGTTCCCGACAAGTTGAAGCCCATGGTGGAAGAGCTGGGCCCTTCTTTAGCGGTGAGCGTGGGTTTAGCCATGCGGCCGGAGGATTAGTCGCGTAACGCGTAACGCGTAACGCGTAACGAGGAAATTTAGCCCAAGCACTTTAGAAAGCCAATCTTTTTTGTTACGTACCTGTGATTCATGATGTATGTCTGATATAAATTTACTCGAAAATCAGCTACGCGCTGATAAAAATATAAAACTTAAAGGCGTCGTGGCTCATATGGAAAGTGGGATGTTTGGCCTTGTGGTTTTATTTCTGCTGCTGGCCGGCGGCTTATGGTTTTGGAACAATTATGCCCAAAAAAACCAGCTTGAGGCAGCCAAAAATATAGAGGAACAGAAGGGTCGCTTGGAAGAGGCGGTTGCCCAGAAGCGTGATGCGGTGGTTAGGACCCAGGCGCAAGTGCAACATATCAACACTCTTTTAGGCGAACATCTTTACTGGAGCAAAGTTTTTAAGATGATCAATTCTGCCTCAATTTCGGGCGTGCAGTTTATAGAATTAAGCGGGTCCAATAAGGGTAATATGCTCATTACCGGTGTAGCGCCCGATTTTACCACTATTGCCACATTTAACAAAAAACTTAACGATCTAGAAGGCGTTAGCCAGGTCGTGCTCAATTCCTCGTCGTTGTCGGATACCAGCGCCAGGGTATTTTATCAATTTACCATCACCGTCACTTTTGATCCGGAAATTTTAAAGATGTCTAATCGGCAATAAAATGGACACAAGTTTATTAAAAAAATTATCAATTAAAGGCCTGGAGGTTAAAAAATTTTTAACCATTCTGGTTTTATTGGCCGCTTTGGTTTTAGTTTGGAAATTTTTATTAAGTCCCCAATATAAACAGTTCGGGCAGGTACGCTTGAGTAAGGTTGATACGGAAACCCAGCTTCAAAATTTGAATAAGGAAATTGCCGAAATAGAGAGTTTGGCGGGCGGACTGGCAGAGTTGCCTGAAGCAGACCTGGTTAAAATCAATCGGGCCTTACCTTTTGGCCAAGACTTGGAAGAGTTTTTGGCTAACATGCATAAGCTCGCCCAACAATCGGGGTTATTAATCACCAATATGTATGTCAGGTCGATTGATTTGCAGACCAAAGACGTAAGTGAATTGAGAAAGCTGCAGCTGACAATTTCCCTAAGGGGTAAGTATCAAGACTTTCTAGATTTTATGGGAATCTTGGAGCGGCATGTTCGCTTGGTAGATGTGCAGTCGGTGACGGTTGGCAATATTGCCTCTTTTTCTTCAGAGTTATTGGGCAAGGTGGAGGTATTGCAAATAAATATCACCGGCCATGTTTACTATCTGGATCCGGTTCCGGAAGTACCCATTTTCCCGTACGGCCGCGAGATCGATCTTTCTCTTTTGGAGCTCGATCAATTTAAGGATTTGCAGGTTTTGCTGACGCCCTTACCAACCGACACCGCCTTGGAACCCAATCCTTTTGCGCCAAGATAATACACGTAACGCGTATCATGTATCACGTATCGAGAAAATTCATCCGGTGCGATTTAATAAGCCTGAATTCTTTTGTTATGTGTTACGTGCTGCGCGATCCCTTTTTTTATGTCTGACAGCAGTCTCAATGAGTACTTAAAAGAGCATATCAGAGTCAAGGACCCCGCCCAAAAGAAGGTTCTGGATGAGGCTTTGGTTTTTTCAGGCAAGAAGATGGAGATGCGAATACTGGAGCGGGGCTTATTAAGTGAATCGGATTTGGCCCAGCTCAAAGCGGATTATTTTCATTTGCCTTTTACTAGTTTAGCTAAGCTGGATATAGGCGAGAGCGTCCATGATTTAATTCCGGCCACGATGCTGCGCACCTATCGCATGGTGCCTTATAGCAAGACTGGCAATAAGGTTAAGCTGGCCATCGCCGATCCCACTAATTTACAAATGCTGGAGGCCTTGGAGTTTTTGGCTAAAAAGAATAACTGGGATATTGAGCTTTATTTGGTTACCGACACTGATTTAAATATTTTATTACAAAAAAGTATCGGCGTTGCCGCAGAGGTTAAACAGGCTCTCCAGGAGTTTACGCAGACTCAAGCCACCACCAAGAGAGCCAAAGCCATCCCTGAACAGGATTTTCGCATTGAGGAAAAGGCGCCCGTGGCTAAAATTGTCGACGGTTTAATTGCCCAGGCCTTATCACAAAGAGCTTCTGATATTCACTTAGAGCCCCTGGAGGATAAGTCTCGCGTGCGGTTTAGGGTGGACGGCACGCTTAAAGAGGTTATTACTTTCCCCCTCAATGCTCATACCGCTTTGGTCGCCAGAATAAAAATTTTAGCGGATCTTAAAATAGATGAACAAAGACTTCCTCAAGACGGCCGTTTTCGGTTTAACTGGAACAATGAGGTCATAGATTTCCGGGTCTCCAGCTTTCCCACTACTTATGGCGAAAAAATCGTATTACGAGCATTGTCTCGCGCCCAAAAGATCCCGACTTTTGAAGAGTTGGGCATTGTCGGTCAGCGCGAAAAAGCTGTACGCAAGGCCATTGCCGGCAGTCATGGCATGTTTTTGGTAACCGGACCGACCGGCTCGGGTAAATCGACTACGCTTTTCGTAGCTTTGGCGCAACTCAATAAACCCGGCGTCAATATTATTACGCTTGAAGATCCGGTGGAGTACATCCTACCCGGCGTTAATCAATCACAAATCAATCCGGAAATTGGCTTTACTTTTGCTTCTGGTTTACGAAGTATTTTGCGTCAGGACCCCAATGTCATTCTGATTGGTGAGATTAGAGACCGCGAAACGGCGGAATTGGCAGTGCATTCTGCATTGACCGGCCACCTTGTTTTCTCGACTTTGCACACCAATGACGCGGTTGGCGCCTTGCCCCGCTTAATCGACATGAGCGTGGAGCCATTTTTAATTATTGCCAGCCTCAATGTTATTATTGCCCAACGTTTGGTGCGCACGATCTGCAATGACTGCAAAACCGAAGTGGCTTTAACACGTGAAGTGCATGATTTAATTCTTCGGGAGCTGGCTGACATCCCAGCCGGCGAGCTGGCTGACATCGATTTGAAAAAAATAAAAATTTACCAGGGTAAAGGTTGTAAGAAATGTGGCGACACCGGCTATCAGGGGCGCATTGGTATTTTTGAAGGTGTTGAGGTAACTAAAGAAATAGGCGAATTAACCTTGGCTAAAGCTGCGCCGCATAAACTTAAAGAAGTAGCCCAGGCCCAGGGCATGATTACCTTAAAGCAGGATGGTTTTTTAAAGGTGTTGCGGGGCATTACCACTCTTGAAGAAGTACTCAAGGAGACCGGACGATGATTCAAAGAAAATATAAAGTCGCGATTGTTGAAGATGAGCCATTTTTGGCCAGCATGTATACCACTAAATTCGAGCTGGAAGGTTTTGAAGTTTTGCGCGCGGGGGACGGGGGCGAGGGGCTTAAGCTTATCAAGGAGGCCAAGCCCGACATTGTTCTTTTGGATGTCGTGATGCCCAAGATGGACGGTTTTGAGGTTTTAACGACCCTGCGCGGTGAGGCCGAAACTGCTAAATTACCGGTAATTCTTTTAACTAATTTGGGCCAAAGTTCGGACATTGAAAAAGGTTTGGCGCTTGGCGCCAATGATTACATTATCAAAGCCAATTATACGCCGGCTCAAGTGGTGGCTAAAGTAAAAGAACACCTTAAAATCACGTAACCCGTAACACATAAACACGTAACATGGCACAGAAAGGAAATTAGAAATACACGTATACGAATCATGTTATTGCTACATGATACGTGCTACGTGATACGTGAAGAATGCCGTATAAAAATCTAGAAATTGAGTTAGAAAATTTACTGACCTTAGTGGTCGAGCAGGGTGCTTCTGATTTGCATCTTATTCCCGGCCATCCACCGATATTGCGTATTGACGCTGATTTGCATCCGATTGAAGACAAAGAAGTGCTTACGGCCGATCAAGTTGAAAATATGGCCCGGGTGATGCTAAATGAGAGCCGCTTTAAAACCCTGCAGGAAAAAAGAGATTTAGATTTGTCGTTTTCAATACGCGACCAAAGCCGTTTTCGCGTTAATGCCTATTATCAAAAAAATGTATTGGCGCTGGCCTTGCGTTTTATCCCCCAGAATATTAAAACTTTGGAAGAGCTCGGCTTGCCGCCCAAGCTTCAGGATTTTGCCAACCGCAAACAAGGTTTGGTTTTGGTGGTAGGGCCAACCGGACACGGCAAATCGACCAGTTTGGCCGCTTTGATAGATTATATTAACCAGAATCGCACCGAACACATCATTACCATCGAAGATCCCATTGAGTATATTTTTGAGCAAAAGAAAAGCATTATTCAGCAACGCGAAGTGGGTTTTGATACACCGAGTTTTGCTCAAGCCATCCGCGCCACCTTGCGCGAAGATGCCAATGTGGTTATGGTTGGCGAAATGAGGGATCCCGAATCAATTAGCAACACGATTACGGTCGCCGAAACCGGCCATCTGGTTTTTGCGACTTTGCACACCAATGATGCCCCGCAGACAATCGATCGTATCGTTGATAGTTTCCCGGCCAACCAGCAACAGCAAGTCCGGGCCCAGTTAGCCGCCATTTTGGTCGGGGTGGTTTCCATTCGGCTCATCAAAAAAGTGGGCGGCGGCCGCATCCCGGCCGTCGAAATCGTGCTCTCCAATGATGCGGTACGGAATTTAATCAGAGAAAATAAGACTTACGAAATGATAAACGTTATTCATACCGGCGCCAGAGATGGTATGATTTCTTTGGATCAGTCCTTGGCCAACCTCGTCTCTCATAATTTAATTAGTTTGGATGATGCGCGCATGTATATTCAATATCCGGAGGTTTTCGAGTCTCGTTTAAAAAATCCAGCCACCGGTTTTAACCTATCTATGTAACAACTATGGGCGACAATTTTTCCATCAAGCCATCGGATATAGCATTTAATCCCGAATCCACCAATCATTTGAGGAAGAGTGATAATTCTTTCATATTAAATACGTCCGCCAAACAGTCTCGCGGCGGGTTTCTCAATTTTTTGCCCTTTAATAATATTTCCAATAAAGATGTGGTGTTTTTTAGCCGCGAGTTTTCCATTTTGCTTAATGCCAGTGTGCCCATTGTCGATTCTTTAAAAATTCTAAGCAATCAGACCGCCAACCCGCGTTTCCGACAGGTTATCCTTGAAATTACGGCCAGTATTGAGAGCGGCAATTCTCTTTCTACGGCCTTGGCAAGCTATCCGAAGGTTTTCAACAATCTCTTCATCAGTTTGGTCAAAACCGGCGAGGTGTCGGGTACGCTCGACAAGGCTTTGACCTATATTGCCGATCAATATGAGAAAGATTATAATCTGCGCCGTAAGGTTAAAGGCGCTTTAACCTACCCGGTCTTCGTGGTTGGCGCCATGGTTGTGGTATTGGGCCTGCTTTTTACCTATGTCATGCCAAGAATGTTGGCCATGCTTACCGAAACCAACGCCGTTTTGCCGATCACTACCCGCATTCTGATCATGGTTACCAGTATCCTTTCCAATTACTGGTGGCTGTTCTTAGCCCTCATTGTCGGCCTGGTCTTAACTTTCAGGTATGTGGTGGCCAAACCGGGCGGCAGGCTCTGGTGGGATGGCGCTAAATTAAAACTGCCAGTCATGGGCCCGGTTTTGCAAAAAGTTTATATTGAAAGGTTTTCGCGGAACTTTGCCATATTGGTCAAAGGCGGCGTACCCATTGTGAGCGGCCTAAAAATTACGGCTGCTGCCATCGGCAATACCCTTTATAAGAAGATACTCGAGGAGGTTGCCGGCCAAGTGGAAAATGGACGCAGCTTGGCTGAAGGGCTGACGGATTATCCAGATCAAATGCCGCCGCTGGTTACGCAAATGGTGGATGTTGGCGAAAAAACCAGCAAGACGGATGAAATTTTGTTTAAGATTGCCGGTTTTTATGAGCGAGAAGCTGAAGCCAGCATTGGCGCCATGACCCAACTTTTAGAACCAGTGGTGATGTTAATATTGGGCGCGATGGTCGCGGTGATCGTTTCCGGCATACTCTTGCCAATCTACAATCTTGTTGCCGCGCAGTAATATCCACAGATTACTTGTTTTAAAGTTTGGTTTTTGCTATAATTAATAATACAAAAACCGAAAAGGTCGCCTGCCTGTCGGCAGACAGGAAACAAAAAGTAACCCCACACGAAATTTGTCGAAACACAAATCAATAGTCTGCAAGTCTTAGGCACTTAAGCATGGCCTAAGTTAGTAAGATGTCTTGTCAAATTTTTAGCGGGGCAAGAAACTATCGTTGAGCCAAAGCTTTCTCAATGATACCGCCACCATCAGTGGCAATTAAAACCATAACAAATTAAAAGCAAATGAGAGTACAAAAAAATAAAGGCTTCACTCTGGTTGAATTACTTGTCGTCATAGCCATCATCGGCGTACTGTCCAGCGTTATTTTGGCAGCTATGACCTCGGCTCGTGCTAAAGGTAGGGACGGGCGGCGCATTTCTGATGTCAAAGCCTTACAAGGGGCCATAGAGCTTTACCGGGACGGCAATAAGGGTAAAGCGCCGGCGGCTCTTGCCGATTTGGTGACGACTTATATCGCCAGGGTGCCCGATGATCCAACCAATGAAGGTAGTTTTGTTTATACTTACGCCAGAGGCGGGGCCACAGCACCCGATTCATTTAAGTACTACATTAAGTTTGTGACAGAAACAGATACCGCTCAAGGTGTAGCCGGTACTTATTGTGCCAACTCCAAGGATATTGTGCCGGCTTCGGCTGGAGCCTGTACGGCCGACTAATCGATAAAGCTAAATATTAATAAAAAGTAAAATTAAAATATGAGATTATCTCGATCATCAAAAGGATTCACCTTGGTCGAACTGCTGGTAGTCATTGCCATTATTGGTCTTTTGGCTACCGTGGTTATTGTCTCGGTGGGTTCCGCACGCGCTAAGGCGCGCGACGGTCGCCGTATTTCAGACATGAAAGCTCTGCAATCGGCTATGGAACTTTATAAAGACGGTAACAATGGTAATGCCGTTGACGCCCAGAACAATCTGGCTAACGAGCTTACGCCGACTTATATCGGTACGATTCCGGCCGATCCAAAGACAACGAGCGTGTATACCTATAGCAATGCCGCCAGCGATGACTCTTACTACTTCATGTTCACCACTGAACAAGACTCCAGCCTGGGCACGGCCGGCGCTTATTGTGCTAATTCCAATAGCGTCGAGGCTGCCGTTAACGGTGCCTGTACGGAAAGATAAACCAATGTTTTAAGTGTGTTGATATTAATCTTCATACTTGGACTGGCCGTCGGCAGTTTCCTAAATGCCGCGGTGTATAGAATCAGCCCCGCCCGGGAAACTAGTGGCGGGGCTGATTCAACTTCCCGGTCTTTGTGGACCGGGCGTTCGGTTTGTCCAAAGTGCCGAAAACAATTGGTTTGGTGGCAGCTAGTACCGGTCGTTAGTTTTGTTATTTTACGGGGACGTTGCTTCAATTGCCAAAAACCTATTTCTTTTATTTATCCTTTGGTTGAATTGCTTACGGCGATAAGTTTTATTTTTTTTGCGCTTAATTTAGGCAAAGACCAAGGCTGGGTGATGATTTTGCTGGGCTTGCTAGCCATCACTATTCTTATTTTTATTGTCTTTTACGATTTGAAAAAGTTTCTGATACTTGATCTTAGCGTTTTGCTGGGCATTTTGATCGCTCTGGCTATTTCGATTTTGGCCGGAACCCTGTCCTCTAATTTGATCTCGGCAATTTTGTTAAGTGCATTTTTTGGCTTAATCTATCTTTTGTCCAAAGGTAAATGGATGGGCTTTGGCGATGTCAAACTGGCAGTTTTTCTCGGTTTATTAAATGGGCCGTTGGTTTTCTTAACTTTAATCGTTGCTTCCTGGCTTGGTACATTAATCGGCTTATATTTGATATTATTTAAAAAAGGGGGATTACGGACGCAATTGCCCTTTGGTACATTCTTGGGTCTGGCTGCAATCGCGGTGTTTATCTGGGGAGATTATCTTGCCCGTTTGCTTGACCGGCTTTTCATCTAGCGTATGTGGAAAACCAAAAACAAATTTTTAAAAGTGAGTGCCGGCATTGGTCTTTTGGAAATGATCGTAGTTTTGACGATTATGAGCGTGATCAGCGCCGCTTTAATAGCCAATTATCGTCAAGGCGGCCGGGAAAATAATTTACAGACGGCTGCGCAAGAAGTTCTTTCTGTGTTAAGAAAAAGCCAATCTGATGCGTTGTCCGGTTTGCAATATGAATCAGAGTTACCGGACAATTATCGGGTCAGTTTTAGCACGTTGACCAACCAAGTTTATCAAGTTTGTGTGGAGATTGAGTATTGCACTGACAAGGTCGTGGAAACAGTTAAGCTGCCCGAGGATGTTTTTATTGAGCAGATAATTTTGGAAAAAGACGCGCCCCTTACCACGGAGCGGGTTGATGTTATCTTCAGCATTCCTTACGGTGATATCAGTTTTAAGGGTGAGGGTTTTAATAACGAGGCGGCCAACCCGCTCGCTATCGTTTTGAAAAACTATAATAACAGCCTGGCCACCATCAAGGTCAATCCGCTTTCAGGACAATTTATGGTTGAGTAATGATATGAAGCGTAAAACAGCCGGTATTACCCTTATCGAAACAGTCGTGGCAATTTCCATTTTAACAATTGGTGTCGCCAGTATTGTCGGTACCGCTTTATATACCTTTTCAACTTATAACCGGACCCTTTTGCGCCTAACCGCTTTGAATTTAGCCCGCGAAAGCGTGGAGGTGGTGCGTAATATTCGGGATACTAACTGGCTGCCGCCCAATGCGATTGAGTATTGCGGAACCGAAGGCGAAGCGGGGTATATAGCTAACGATCAATACTGTTATAAGAACTGGTTACAAAGTTTGGATAATTGCGGTTTGGGTTGTAAGGCTGTATTCAGGCCCGAGAATAATACATGGGAATTGCAGCCCGGTTCGGATTACGCGTTATACAAGAATGCCGTGGGGGCAGATTTTGCCGTTTTTACCGACCAGGATAACGGCACCAATCCCATATTTTTTAGAAAGCTGAAAATCATTAAGAATACCGTCAGTAATCCCTATACTAATGAACACCCGGAGCTTCAGATTATCAGTATCGTGGCTTGGCTGGGCCGTGGCTGTTTTGCCGATTTTTCCGGTGATCCGGAAAACGCCCAAAATCATTGCAAAATTGTGGTCGAAGATCGCTTTACAAACTGGAAAGACTACTAGACACGTAACATGAAACACGTAACACATAACATATTAAAAGTAAAAAGCAATAGGCAAAATAGGTTTTTGCTACGTGATACGTGCTACGTGATACGTGAAAGTAATGGTTTCACGCTTATTGAAGTTTTGGTGGCGTTGTTTATATTTTCGACGGTGGCCATTATGGCGGTTAGCCTTTACGCGTCGGCAGTTAATTTGGAGAGGCAGGGGGCTGTGCATAGGGTTGTCCAGCAAAATGGTAATTTTGTGACGGAGTTTTTGGGCAAAGAAATCCGCAACGGCGCTATTGATTACAGCGGTTACGCCAGCGAAGGTATTAATTTATCCTTGCAGCCAATTGATAGACTAAAATTGTTTTATCGTGGCAACCAAGATTTGCGTGAGGAGATTTATTTGCAGGATGATAAGGTTTTTATTAAAAGGGAAAGAATTAATGAACCGGGTGTTTTTGACGTCGCCGCCTTGACCAACGACACGGTTTTAGTGGACTCTTTGTATTTTTATGTGCGCCCAACCAGCGCCTGTACGGAGGCTGCTTGCGGCGGACAGCAGCGCGTGACCATGGCTCTGCGTATTCGATCTAATATTGAAGAAATGGGCACAGCCCAGCCCTTGAGCATTGATTTACAAAGCACCTTTTCTGTAAGATTATACGATTTATAGCGCATGAAATGAAAGATAAAATTGAAAATTGTAAATTGAAAATCGGTAATTCTTGGCAAGGCCAAGCTGGTTCCACGCTAATGTTAACAGTTTTGGTTATGGCCACCATGCTGTCTTCCATGTATGTTATGGCTAATATCTCGGTCAGGAATATTAGGCAAATGTTTAATTCCGTAACCGGTGAAGTAGCTCTTCTGGCGGCCGATGCTGGTTTGGAGCAAGGTCTATGGGCCCATATCCGGAATAAGGCCGAAGCTAACGGCGATTGCGATGTTAGTCCGGTGGAATATCAGGCGGATAGCCTGTCTAATTATTTAGCTGAAGTCAGTATTATGCACTGTAAAAGCGCGCTGATGCCAAATCCGTCTGATATATACATTGGCTTGGATGATCCCAATACCACCACCGATGAAAGCGAAAAAGAGATTTTTGTCACCAATCCCAGCGACCCGGAGGGACCCTCGGGTTATGGCGAGGCAACTTTCCAGTGGTTAGGGGGGTCGGGCAGTGTTAAAGTCTGCAGCTGGAATGTACCCGATTGCGAGGCGGGCCCGTGGTTGGCGAATTTTTCACAAAATGATCAATCGGGCCCCACCACCGTTACGCTCAATACCGCTGACGACCGATATATCGTTTTTTTGGAAGCGGGTCCGGTTGGCTACACAGTTCGGGTTAGTGCCGAAGACGAGGCGGGTAATGGCCGCGGTCTGCCGGCTGACGTGGTCACTGTTAAAGGCCTGGGTAGGGATCCTATTGTAAACAGAGTGTTAGACGTCAAAATTCATCCTTAGCTCTTTGATGCTCCGGCACCTTTTAAATAAAAAAACCGCTCTTTCGCGGGTTTTTTATTTTTTTGTTTTAATTGCGCGGAAGCGGTATGCGCAAGATTTGGCCGGGGGTGAGGGAGTAGGGTACGGTCAATTCATTTTCTTCCACCAATGTCATCCAAAAGACATTAAATTTTTTGCTTACGCCAATTAGAGTGTCGCCCGGGTTAACCGTGTAGTTAATAACATTGGCAGTTTGCGCGCCCAGGACTTCACCGGCGTTGGCTTGGGAGGGATAAGGCAGGCCGCCGCCCATGCTTTCTTTGTTAATTCCGGAGATGACCGCAAAAAGGAATATAGATAGAGCCACGACCGCGATAACCTTTATTAAATAGGTCTTTTCCGTCTCACTGGTTCGACCTATGGTGCGGGCAAGCTGGGGGGAAAGGTGAACCTTTGGTGATCGCTTTAACATCTCCATTTATTTTTTCTTGGGTAGGGTTTATATTGATCTCAATTCTGGCTCTTCTACATTTAGTATAGCTTAATTGGTATAATTAAGCTTGTGGATTAGTCACCTATTTTATGAAGCTGAATATAGAAGAAATGACCAAAAAGGAGGCTGGGTCAAGGGCCGCGAAGCTGCGTGGGCAAATTTCCGAATTGCGATACCGCTACCACGTTTTAAATGATCCCCAAGTCACGGACGATGTCTATACCTCATTGACTGAGGAGCTAGGAGCCATTGAGAATCGTTTTCCCGATCTGATAACTCCCGATTCACCGACGCAAAGAGTGGCCGGTGAGCCGCTCGCTAAATTTAAAAAAGTAAAACATGAGGTACGGCAGTGGTCTTTAAACGATGCCTTTAGCGAAGAAGATATATTGGCCTGGGATGAGCGCAACAAAAACGGTTTGGCAAAGTCATTGGGGCGCCGGCCGGAAAAAATTTCTTATAACTGCGAATTAAAAATAGACGGGCTGCATGTTATTTTAACCTATAAAAATGGACGACTAGTTACGGCGGCGACCAGAGGCAACGGCCTGGTAGGCGAAGATGTTACTTTGAATGTACGCACAATAGACAGCGTGCCCTTGCGGCTGCGCCAACCGGTTGATGTAATTGTTGAAGGCGAGATTTGGCTTTCGAAAAAAGAACTGGAGAAAATAAATACAAAGCAAAAAGAGGCGGGGTTACCCGAATTTGCAAATCCGCGCAATGCGGCGGCTGGATCTATCAGACAGCTTAATCCAAAAATAGCCGCTTCGCGGAATTTAGACACCTTTATTTATGATCTATCAACGTCCAGCTTTGTGTTGCCTCAAACGCAGCACGAAGAGTTGGTGGTTTTAGCCGGCCTGGGTTTTAAGGTTGGTAAACACCATCGCGTCGCCGAAAATATAGAGGGCGTGGTTAAGTTTTGGCAGTATTGGGAAAAACACAAAACAGTGGAAGATTACTGGATTGACGGGGTAGTGGCTAAAATTGATAAGCGTGAATATCAAGAAGCCTTGGGTTATACCGGCAAGGCCCCGCGTTGGGCAATTGCCGTCAAGTTTGAGCCGGAAAAAGTAACTACGGTTGTAGAAGGTATTATTGTGCAAGTAGGGCGTACAGGAAGGTTAACGCCGGTGGCGGTGTTACGGCCCGCGCAAGTAGCCGGCAGCACTGTTTCGCGGGCTACTTTGCATAACGAAGACTATATAAACGAGCTTGATATCCGCATTGGCGACACTGTAGTTTTGCATAAGGCCGGGGACGTGATTCCGGAGATTGTGGAAGTGCTGCCAAAACTGCGTACCGGCAAGGAAAAAAAATTCAAAATGCCTGAAAAGTGTCCGATTTGCAGCTCACGGACTGAAAGGATTCCAGGGGAGGCCGATTACCGCTGTACCAGCCGCGGCTGCGCCCAGCAGAAACTGCGCGGCTTAATTCATTTTGTCGGCAAGTCTGGTTTTGACATTCAAGGTCTGGGGCAAAAATTAGTTGCGCGTTTTGTGGAAGAAGGGATGGTAAAAGAGCCGGCCGATTTTTGGAAACTGCGCAAAGAGGATATTGCCGGAATGGAAAGATTGGGCGAAAAGAGCGCCGAGAATTTGATAAGTGCCATACAAGAGAGAAAAGAAATAGAATTGCCAAGATTTTTATCAGCCCTTGGTATTCCGAATGTTGGCTGGGAGACCGCTCACGCGCTGGCCGAACATTTTCATGCACTTCCGAAAATTATGGCTACCAGCCTGGAAGAGCTTCAGGCTGTGTCAGACATCGGGCCGGTGGTAGCCGAAAGTATTTATAACTTCTTTAATACCCCCAAAGTTAAACAAGAAATAAAGAATCTAAAAGCGGTTGGAGTCAGGGTGTCGGGTACCCTAAAAAAAAGGTACCTGACAGCTTTATCGGGGAAATCGGTAGTGCTTACCGGTTCACTTGGGTCGATGACGCGCGGCCAAGCCCGCGATAAAATTGAACAGATGGGCGGCAAATGGTCAGATACGGTAAGTTCAAAAACCGATTACTTGGTAGTGGGTGATGAACCAGGCAGTAAATTAGAAAAGGCCAAGAAAATCGGCATTGAAATTTTAGAGGAGGAAGAGTTTCTAGGCTTTTTGCAATAAGCGGCAATGAAAAGTAATATTAAAAATATCGTTTTTGATCTGGGGGGAGTAATTCTATACGACGATTTTAGGATAGCGGCGAAACCTATGGCTAAAAGGCTGGGTATTCCTCCTTCATTGTTATATAAAGCTTTTCTTAAGGTAGATACCAAAGGTTTTAATAAGGGAATTTTAAAGGAAAAACTGCTTTGGGAACGAGTGGGGCGGGAACTTGGTATAAAACCAGCTGAGTTGTATAAGTTGAGATTTATTCATTATGATATTTTTAGACCAATGCCAGGAAGCTTAGATTTACTGAAGAGGTTAGGCAGAAAGTACAACCTTTACTTGCTATCAAACCAGACAAGCCGGCTCAGTTATATAAAAAGAAAAGTAAGTTATTCAAAATTTTTTATTAAAGAAATGTACTCTTATAAGGTTAAGGCGGTTAAGCCAGAAAAAAGAATTTATACATTATTTCTAAAGAGAACAGGTATTAACCCCCGAGAGGCGATTTTTGTAGATAATCAGAGGGAAAATTTAGTTCCGGCGAGAGCGTTAGGATTTAATGTGATTTTATTTAAAAATCCGGAACAACTAAGTAAAGATCTATTTAAAAAATTCGGAATAAATTAAAACCGATTATTTGGTAGTCGGCGCCGAACCCGGGAGCAAGTTAGATAAAGCTAAGAAGCTAGGGATTAAAATTTTGGAAGAAAAAGAGTTTTTGAAATTTGTATCCTAATAGTATACATTAAAATTATGCCCAGTCCCGAAGGAAAATATGTCTGAAAATCGAAAAACAAAAGAATTTTCTTTTTCTCCCCCGGTTTCACCGGAAGAGCAAAGTATTCTGGAGGGAGGCCTTATTAACCATGCCAATCCCGATTGCGCCGGCCTTTTTGAGCCCGTGGAAGACGGTTATGTGTGTCCGCGGTGCGAAAAGGGCATTAAATTCCAAGGAGATCCCGAAATTGACCGTATCATAAGAGAAAGGGTTGAAGCGGATAATATCATGTCTTATGCCGCGATTCAGTTAACCGATGAGGGACACAGATTGATACATGAGCCTGAAAGTATTTCTGCCGATACCTTTACCGAAATACACGAAGGCCGGGAAGTAAACTTTAATATCCGAGAAACCAGGGAATCATCCGAGCAATTCTATAAAGAACACAATTTGGCCGATTTTGCCGCCAGTCTCCCCAAAGACATTAAATTTTCCCCAGAAAGCCAGGCCAGAATACGGGAAGCCTTAAAAATGGGTTTTGACCGGGCCATGATCGTGCCTGATGTTGCTCTGCAAACCGGCGCAATTGAAAGATTGGCAAACGAAACCGCAACCAAGCCGCAGACCGGCCTTTCCGACCAAGAGCAATACACCCCTCCTTATTTTGCAAGTGGCACCAAAACTGCCCGGGTAGACAACCGTCCCCGAGGCAAGGCCTATCTTCTGCTTTATTCCTCCGGCCCTATTCCGCCCGAAACCAGAAACAAAACCCCTAACCAGCTCTACCCCCTATTCCAGGCCAACAAATGGAACGGACTCACGCTGCCCGAATACCTATTGCTGCAAAGGCGGGAACTGGAACAAAATAAAGACCACAGTTTCGATGCCTACTCTGATACGGCTGCCCAATCGCAGTGGACCTGGCTTTTAGACAGCCAAGTGCCCCAGGCTGACCCAAACGCGCCTGCCCGTGTGCTTCGCGCGTACTGGAGTCCGGCGGGTCGGCAGGTCAACGTGTCTTGGCGCGTTGTCGGGGATGCGCGCACCTATCTTGGCGCTCGCCCCGCGGTCGTTATTGAAATTCTTTAATTTTTTTTCGGCTCATGAAACCATTCAGCCCTATTGTGAGATAGATCTGGAATTGGTTCGCTGGTTCTCACCCTAGCCCTTAGGCTTGGGTGAGGGGGAGAAAAGGTCTCAGGAACCTTTCTCCGATCCTAATTTTCTAAAATTATGCTTTTTTCTGGATATACAGTTTTTTGTATAATTTTTTAAGGCCTACAAAAAATGACTATTTTGGGGGATCGTTTACGGAACTGTTAATTATATGGAAGATTTAAAAAAATTAGCTAACTCAATATTAGAAAAAGGCTACTTAATGAGCTTGGCCACTGTCGACGAAGGCGGGCCCTGGGTGAGTGATGTTATTTATGTGCATGATAAAGACTTTAATATTTACTGGCTCTCACAAATTAACCGACGGCATTCCCGGGCAATATTAAAAGAGCCGAGGGCGGCGGTTACAGTCACACTTACCTCAAAGCATGGCGACGAAGAAGTAGGCTTGCAAATTGAGGGAGTTGCCGAAAAAGTTGAGGGCGATATTTTAGAGATGGCCAGAAA
>CAZSSD010000013.1:0-20790 GCA_964609765.1 uncultured Candidatus Saccharibacteria bacterium
GTACCTGGGCGCGCGGGTGGTGGTTGCGAACTCCGCTGGCGAGAGTCACCAGGGCACCATGCCCGGGCTTGTCAACGGTTGGGCCGAGACTTTCGGAAACCCCGAGCAGACTCTCGACACCGAGGTTCAAAGCCCAGGAAGTCTAAGCGAGGGCGAGAACACGGTCTGGGTGGAGACCCAGCGCGGATTCGTGCTCGGCTTCAACCTGCCGGCCGCGACTCTGTTGGGCAGCAGTGAGTTCTGGCTCATTGTCTCGGACTGCCCGAACGCGTGGGGAGTGCCACGGCTCGTAGCCGGAAGCATCGATGACCTCGGCCGCTTCCTGGCGCTGTGGCGCATCTGGCCCAAGGACTTCACCCCTTCCCCTGCCCCGGCCGACCGGCCGGAGTGCAAGTAAACACAGCACGGGCAGATAGTACGGCGGGAGCGACGCATCGCGCGTCGCTCCCGCCGAGCCCTTTCAAAAACTTAATAGTTTCCCTCCGTCGCCAATGGCGATTGAGGGCAAGTCGGCAATAGTAATTAGCAGATTTTTAAAATCTATTAACTACTGTCGCTGATTCCAAGCGCAGTGTCTGCCTTTTCGGCAGGCGCACCTTACCAATCTATTCCCCTTTGCTCGGAAAGGAGTCAAACCGCCATGCGTCACTCGGTTTCGCTGGGGTTCTGGATCGGTCTGGCCCTGTACCTCGCGAACTTCTTCGCGATGGTATGGCTGGACACGGGCGAGATTCCCGGCCTGCTCGACGCTTCCCTGTTCGGTATCATCGCCGGCCTCGGCATGATGATCGCCGGCTACGCGGCGGAGCCGTTCCCCGATTGGGACCGGAAGCAGACCGGCTGGGGCCTGTTCATTGGCACCGCCGCCGCAGTCCTCATCCGGCTGGCGCTCCGCGCCGCCGGGCTCGACGTCTGAACCACCACCCAACCGCAAGAAGGGAAACGAACATGCCCAGCGAACGTACCCTTCGGATCGTCGGCGCCGTCTGGTTCGGCGTCGCCCTGATCGTCATCATATCCCTCCCGAGGACGTGGTGGATCGCAGGTAACACGCCCAGCCTCCACACGCCGTGGCTCTGGTTCGAGGCCAAGCTCTGGCTCGCCCCGGCCTACCTGCTCGTGATCACTGGGACCCTACCCGGTGCCGCAATCGCTGCGATCGTTTGGGTGACCTACCTGATGGACAACGGCCGACACTGGCAGGCGAATGACTGGTTCCACATGATCGTTCCGGCCATGCTCGTGGCAGCGGCCGTATGGTCGGAAATCCGGAACCGCAACAAGAAGGAGGTCATCGTGCCGAACCAACCGCCGACCGTCGAGCGCCGGCCCGAGCCCGGTCCCTCGCCGCTCGACCACGGCTGACCCACAACTTCCGCCGGGTGATACGCCGGCCGCACGACCGCAAGGAGGAAACCATGCGCTTCGCACGCGCACCGCCCTCGGAAAGCCTGTCTTTCCGAGGGCTTTCCATTGCCATAATTTTCCTGCGCACTTCTTTTCAAAAAATATTTTTCACTGCACCAAACCTCTACATTTTCATTCCGCAATTTTCGTATATACGAAAATTGCGGAATGATTTATAATTATAACAACATAGTCAACACAGTTAAAATGATAATTAAACCCTCCCTAAAAAATCCAAGGTAAAAATATGTCTAAACAAAACTTAACTAAAATCATCAAACAGGGGCTACCCCAAGAAAAATTTGTTTTTTCAGAAAAACAAGTTCAGGCTATTAAATCGCTCAGTCATATTTTGCTAATTATTGTAGCTATAGCAGGCGCCATTACCCTTTCGGCGGCGGCGCCCAAAATGTTTAAATTGTTTGATCAGCTATATTGGGCAAATCAAAAACTAAAGGGACTTCCCCGCGGGGAAAAATACAAGCGTCAATTTAAAATTGTGCAAAGATCATTTTATTATTTACGAGAAAAAGGATATGTAGACATTAAACCCCTAACCGAGGGTGATTTTAAAGTAACCCTCAAGCAAAAGGGGCGCAAGAAAATAATCAATCTTAATTACGAGACCCTCACTATTGCCAAGCCAAGTAAATGGAACGGTAAATGGTGGTTGGTGCTGGCTGATATACCCGTCAAAAGCAGGTATTTGGCCGATAAATTTCGTGCAAAAATAAAACAGCTTAATTTTTATCCGCTGCAAAGGACAGTGTGGCTGTTCCCGTATGATCCAACAGATGAAATTTTATTTATCTCCGGCTTTCTGAAAATAGATCAATTCGTAACCCTAATGAGAGTAGATGAGATGAATCCAGGGGACGAGAAAAAAGCAAAAAGATTCTTCAGAGATAAGGAATTAATTTAATTAGGCAATTTAAATTAAGCCGGGCCCGACTTAATAAGTTGCCAACCCAACATCAATTATTCCGTTTTTTTCGTATATACGAAAAAAACGGAATAATTCAACAAAAAAAAGCTGCTTTGGGCAACGAAGAGTCGCCCGTGCACCTGCACGGCCCGGCTTACGCGGACGGTTTTTCATTTTTAATTGGCAAATATTGTCTCCGGGTACGCAGTCAACACAACATTTTTCACTTCTTCGGCATTTTTACAATTCATAAGCTGGCCACGCAACTCCTTGGCGCCGTCAAAACCGGCCACATAAGCCTTGTAGTGTTTTTTCATGATATTGAAATTCTTTAAGCCTTTAAAAAGTTTCTCAAAAAGAAACGTATGTTCAAGCATTACTGCAAACCTTTGCTCTAAGGGCAAATCTTCCCGGCGTACACTGCGGTTAAACAACCACGGATTGCCAAAAATGCCGCGGCCAATCATTACGCCGTCGCAACCGGTCTCCCGAATTTTATCCTCGGCTTCGGCTATATTCTGGACATCACCGTTGCCCAAAATTATAACTTCCGGATTATGTTTATTGCCCAGCTCCACCGCTTTTGCCACCTCTTCCCATTGCGCCGGCACGTCGGACATCTCTTTTTTAGTCCGGGCATGAATAATAATCGCCGCCGGATCCGACGCCAATAAATTCTTTAGCCATCCCTCAAGCTGATTTTTATCATAACCAATGCGCGTCTTTACCGATACGGGCAAATTGCCGGCCGCTTCTTTGGTGGCAGCAATTATTTCTCGAGCTCGCTCCGGTTGGTTGATTAACTCCGCGCCCGCGCCAGCCTTGCAAACACCTTTATCCGGGCAGCCCATGTTAATATCAATGCCATCAAAACCGAGCTCAAAAATGAGCTTTGCCACCTTTTTAAATTTTTCCGGATCGCTGCCAAAAATCTGCGCTACAATCGGCCGCTCCGATTTGTCGTGCCAAAAATCTACCAAAGCCTTTTCGCGGCCTCCTGATAAAAGCGCGTCAATCGAAACAAACTCGGTCCACATTACATCCGGCCCCCCGCTTGCTGGCAAGAGGGGGGTAAACTTTCCGTATTCGCCTATGTCTTGCCCGCCGTATTTTGAGTATTTAGCTATGATGCATCGAAAAGCCGCGTCTGTCACGTTTGCCATAGGCGCTAAAGCGAAAATCGGGCGAGCTAACTTGTTCCAAAAACCTTTAACCATACTTAAAAAATCCTCAATTAAGCGGTACTATTCTACTAAATTCCGAACAACTCATCAAGACTATGAATAGTGGTAGTCACCCAATCCCAATTTTCAAAATCATGTTCTTTGCGTTCAAGATATATAAAATCTACGCCCGCATTTTTAGCAAAAGCGGCGTCTTCATTGCTATTGCCTACATATAGAGTGTGCTCGGCGCTCACCCGCAATTCCTGAAAAACATGATAAAAGGCTTCCGGCGCTGGTTTTTCGGCAAAATGGCTATCGGTAACAGATAAATAATAATCAATTTCGACATCATTTAACTTTTGAATTTCCATTTTGGCCAAGTTTGCTGGAGAACCGGTAATAATAGAGGTGACTTTGCCTTCGTCTTTTAATTTCCGTAGGGCCTTTTCCGCATCGGGGTAAGCAAAAGTATATTTAGCCCGCTCAATATGAGCATCACCGTGATTAAACTGGCGCCAAAACAAATCGGGGTCCAATTTAAATTCTTGGACTATGATTTTATCCCGATAAGGCTCAAACCAAAACTTATCAATTATTTTGTTGGACGGCACAATACCGCCCAATTTTTTTATAGTTTCAGGCACAACCCGATAACGATACTCGGCCAATGTATGGACCAAAGTACCGTCTAAATCAAAAGAAATATGCCTGTACTGATCGAGAGGTCTACCCATATCGTCTATTTACCATAACAAATTACGGCATATTTATTAAGTTTATGCGTTAGAGATGAAAATAATGACCGCCAAAGCCGATGTCTAGCGCAGGAGTAAAATTACAAAAAGGAGAATAAAATCTATGGCCGAGACCACACACCAAGTACAAAAAGCTTTCAATACAAAAGCTTGGATAAAAGTAAAGTACATCGAGAAAATAAGACCAATGATAACTAGTACCGCAATCGGCGTAAAGGAAACCATGCCTGCTGAATAAAGAAGGGTCAGAATAAAAATAGCGGAATAAATAGTTAAGCCAGCCATCGAATTCGGGACACCCAAAGTGCGGCTATACTTGCTGTACTGCACCTTTTCACACCATTCCGGAGGAAAAAATAAACACCTAACCGGTGTTTTGGTAAGGCTATGGTAGCTTAGGTATAACGTGTTAATAATACCAATGCCGGTCAGAACCAGAATGAGAACTAGCAATGGGGTCATATTATTGATATTTAATTATTACTCGCCCAGATAATGCCATAGAAAAAAGAAAAATAATGCCGCCGAACCAACTAAAGCAAAAACAATGACAGTCTCAATACTGCGCCGGACGGTATGTTCTTTAATTTGTTTTGGCCATAAAAAAAATAAGGCTAAACAAGCGACATACAAAATGACTACTCCCCAGCTTTTGGTAACCCAATGGTGGCCGGTTAAACTTTTTAGAAAATCCTTTAAGCTCGGTGCAAATTCAGCCCAGATTGTTATGACTGTGGCAAAAATTATGCTGATTATGGCCGAAACACAAGACGCGTAAATTAGTTTTAATTTTTTCATTTTTTACATTCCTCCCCACCCTGGATATCAACATCGATAGTCTGGAAGCTAATTCGACTTCGCTTTAATATTCAAGATTTTTAATTGTCTTTCTTAATTGCCCCGTATATTCGCTTAATGCTCCAGACTATCTGGAGCATATGATCGATGTTGTATTACAGGGCCCAGCGCGCGGCGGCGCTAATAATATAACCCATGGCGCCAATGGCTAGAGCCAAAACCACCATCACGCCAATCAAAACAATAGTCGGTTTGCGGAGCTTAAAATCATTAAGGGTGTCTTTTGGCAAAAAGGCCAAAAGCGCAATGGTCATCGCCATGGGAATGATAAACAAAAATATATGTTCTTTTGCTTCCATAGCTACAGCATGCGCCCAAGGCGCGGCCCCCGCTAGAATATCAGGCTTTACTAACTTGCCATAATATTTTACATAGTAGTAACCACCTATCAGCCAGCTGAAAACAAAACCCAATACGCCAATGATCGATACAATCTTAAGACGCAGTCGGTTTTTAGGATCAGCAATCAGCTCACCGGCCAGCCAAAGAAAGAAATCGATGCCAATAATGGCAAACCCCAGATGCAGGCCCACCAAAACCGGTTTATTGTTCAGTAAAATTTCCATGTTAATCTAGATTAATTTGTTTCATTTCTCTTTTGAAGAAATCG
Source organism: uncultured Candidatus Saccharibacteria bacterium (assembly GCA_964609765.1). GTDB lineage: Bacteria > Patescibacteriota > Doudnabacteria > UBA920 > 2-02-FULL-46-11 > CAZSSD01. The sequence goes on from CAZSSD010000013.1 coordinate 5,722, forward strand.
CGGTAAAAAAGACCGGTTATAAATAAAATGGTCGAACTCGCCGCCGAAAGCAGGCAATACTCACAATAAGCGCGCAACACAAATGCCTGCAAATAAACAAACCAGAGTGACGCCACAAAGCCCAAGGCGGTCAGGTTCGCCGCCCAAAGCAAAAATTTATGCTTGCCTGTATCTATGTAAAGAACAGCTAAAACCAAAATAAGAAGATAATAAATTGCGCCGAGCAACGCTACCGGCACATCGATAATGGTGGCGTACTTGCTGGTCGTGACAACCTCACAGCCGCGGAGCAGCGTGCACTCCGCCGCTGAATTTAAATAATGCTTGGCCGTCAAGAAACTCGAATCGATAAAACCCACAAAACCAAGGGCTAAAAATATGGCGGCGTAAAATTTATGGGTTCGCAGTAACTGCTTCCAGGATTTTATTTCTAAATTCCTCATAACTCCCTATTCTTAATTCTCGGCCGTTTAATATAAACGTGGGCGTGCCGCCGAGGCCCAGACCAACCGCGCTTTGATAATCCCGTTCAACCCGATCCTTAACTTCAGGCGAACGCATGTCCCGCCTAAACCGATCCGCGTCTAAACCCAGCTCGCCCGCGTAATTTGTAAAAATAGTTTCCGCATTCAGGGCTTTGGCCCAGCTCCCCTGATTTTCAAAAAGTTTATCGTGCATTTCCCAAAACTTACCCTGTTCGGCGGCAGCCACACTGGCCCGGGCGGCTAGATCAGCATTGGCATGAATATTGCGCAAAGGGAAATGTTTATAGACAAACTTAACCCGATCGCCCAACTCCGCATAAAGCTGATTCACGACCGGATAAAAATTGGCGCAGGCCGGACATTGAAAATCGCTGTATTCCACCAGGACCACTTTGGCCGAGGCGTTGCCTTTAAAATGCTCCAATTCAGTGATCGGAACCTCAACCTTGCTACCGCCGACATCCTTGGGCTTGTTTAGCTTGATCGCACCAAACGCTATCAGCACCAAAGCCAAAGCAACTATGGTCCAAAGTGTTGTTCTTTTAGCATTTACGTTGGCCATATGTTTAACCTAAGAGGCTGCGCAATTTTGGATAGCGGCGGCAAATAGGCAAACTGGCGCACCATTTTTCCAGTCCCCAAAAGCGGCCCGCGCTAAAAGCGGCCAAAACCAAAAATGCCAAAGCGTAAATGATATGTTCATCGACAATGTACGAATGCGCGCCCACTTTTGGGAATTCAAGCACGGGAAAATAATAAAGGACCATGAGAATGGCACCGAGCCAGGAGCCTAATTTTGTAAAGAGCCCAATTATTAAGGCGGCGCCGATTATTGTTAATCCCCACTCGTTAAGAAAATTTGTAAGCGGCAATACAGCCGGACTGGCCAGCCATTCGTAAAATCCGGTAAAAGTTTTGGCGTTCTTAAGATACCCTGCCGCCGACCAGGCCGGATCCGTAATCTTAGTAACGCCGGCATAAAAAAACAGCCAGCCCATACCTAGACGCAGAGCCAGAAGCGAAAGTTTTTGAAATTTAGACATACTAATGTTTTTTTTCCTACAGATTTTGAAAGCAACACCATTATACTCCCTTCCAGCCGACCTGCCAAGACTCCTTAATTTTGGTGCTGCCAACTGACTTTATAAATCACACCAGCCTTATCATCGGAAATATACATTACCCCGCCGGGCTGCACCAAAATATCCACTGGTCGGCCCAAAACCTTGCCTTCCGGTGTCAGCCAGCCGGTAATAAAATCCTCAAGGCCCTCAAAATTACCCCGGGCATCCAATTTTAGGCGCACCACTTTATAACCAGTCGGCGCCGATCGATTCCACGAACCATGGTAGGCTACGAGCAAATCGTACCAATAATCTTCCGGCCAGCCCTCTTCCGGCACAAAAGCAAGTCCCAGCGGTGCCGAGTGGGCAGGAATATCAACATGCGAGCCCACTGTTGTCTCACAAAATTGATACGCGCGATCAGTTGCTTCAAACTTTAGGTCATGCACTTTACCGCCATAGCAATATGGCCAACCGTAGTGCTTGCCTTCCTCAATAATATTAATTTCATCTGGCGGCAGATCGTCTCCCAACAAATCCCGGCCCATATCCGTGCCCCACATTCGGCCGTCAACATAACTCCAGGCGAAAAAGACGGTATTGCGCAAACCTTCGGCAAACTTTTTAAAATCAGTGCCGTCGCGATTCATTGAATAAATAGCCGCCCGGCGCTGGTCTTTTTCCAAACAAACATTGCACGAAGAACCGATCGAAACGTAAAGCCGGTCGTCCGGGCCAAACTTGAGCGTACGCGTAAAATGCCCGCCGCCGCCGGGCAAATCCGCTATTTTTATTGGCGGGCTGTCGGCATAAGCGACATGGCGGACAATTTTATCTTCTTCGGCAATATATACGACATCCGGATCCTGGGGATCTACGGCAACGCCATGGGGCCGTTTTAAATTTTTAAAAATTGGCGCCACGTCCGTGATGCCTTTACCAATTTCAACATCAACCGCGCTTACCTGGCCTTGCGAGGTCTGGCTCACCCATAAATCACCAAAGGCGCTCGGTCCAGCGAGCATGCGCGCTCCCGGGGCACGCGCGATTATTTCAATCATGAACCCGTCCGGGATCTGCAAAGGCAGACCGGTGTTATTAACCGATTTCCGGATATCGTTTTTGGGCGGCAGTACGGCCGGACCAACGCCGCGCAAATTTTTATAATAAAAGCTGCCAAACCAGATGGCGGCGAGCAAGATTAGTAAAGAAACGATAGATATAATAATTTTTTTCATAAATCAGAACTCTATTTTAAATTCATGATAGCCCTTAAACTTGCCCTCGTGCGCTTCCAGCCCCTCCACTCTGGCCAAGGCCGGCCCCTGTTTGCACCAATCTAAAAACTTATCTACAGCCCTGCCCTCGCCTTCGACCTCAATATATACCGCATCATTGGACATATTTTTAATAAAGCCCACCACGCCCAACGCTTGGGCTTGCTCACGGGCGTAATATCGGAATGACACGCCGTGCACTAGCCCCGAAACAGTAATGTTCAAATGTTTAGGCATAAACCTAGACTAACAAAGTAATTGAGATAATGCTTTGGATACGAGTTATAAGTATATTCGGTCCGTAAGCGGGCATTAAGACCGCGCGCCTTGGACTTTTCCAACTTTTACTTTAATATAGCAAAACTGCCAAAAAACCGAAATTGCGATATAATTTTTAGGCCATGTTAATCACTAATTTTTTGATAAGCGGCCTAATACTGCTGGCCATCGGTCTGGCAGGCGGTTTAATTTTAAGTTATTTGGTTCGCTACTTTTTTTACAACAGAATCGACAATTTTACCAAAAATAAAATTATCTTCACCATAATCTATTTTGCGAATTTCTTTTTGCTCTATCACAACCGGCCGCAAGCCATCTTGCCTGACAGTCAGGTCAGTCCACGCACCTATCTCTGGGTCTGGGCTACGGCCGCGGTCATTTTGACCCTGGCCCCGGAAATGCAGCGTACTCTCAAGGTGAAGGGCCTTAAAAAAGATAAAGATTTTAATATTAAAGAAAAAAATCTGGCTACCTTTATTATACGCATGCTGGCCAGTCTGGGCTTGATGCTGGCTTTTATTTTAATAGTTCAAGCCGACCTCACTTGGCTAGCAGCTAAACTCAACTAAAATCGGCAAATGGTCCGAGCAGGTTGTGGATAAAATTTCCGCTGATAAAATTTTAAGATCAGGTGTGGCAAAAACATAATCCAAACGCCATAATAGCGAATCGCCGCCCTCTAATTTCGTGTTGCACGTTTTTTGCGAAAAATTCGGCCCAGCATGATTTAAAAGTCCGGCTAATTCTATTATTTCTTGCGTTTCCGGACCCAAGTTAAGATCACCGGCCAAAAGATATTTTTCTTTCTTTTGTTTGATGGCCGGCGTTAGTTTATCAAACTGCCGCCGCTTTATTGGCGTATCCTCCGACTGGTGAAAAAAGGCAATGTGGGTTGTGCCTACCGACAATTTCTGATCATTTACGGCTAACTCGGCTTCCATATAAACACGGCCTTCCTGTTGGGCGCCATTGGGGTTGGCGCGCGGCTTTTGCAGATAAAACCAATTTTGCGAGAGCATGGGACACCTACTAAAAATAGCATTGCCCAAGCCATACCTAAAATGGCGCTTGCCCCAGCGTTGCGCCTCCTGAAAGAAAAATTGATAACCCAAATCTTTGGCAATATGCTCGGCGGAATGAACCTGTGCGCCACTAATATCGCCCACGGTCACTTCCTGCAGGCATAAAATATCGGCCTCAATTTCTTTGAGAAACCGGATGATATTTTTGATATCTTCTTTGTACCAAATATTCCACTGCAGCAAGGTCATATCCACCATTACAGCACAAATATTAAGCCAAGTAATTGGGCCTTAGCACAGATGGCAGCTTAAAAACTTAGCCAATGGTTGATTCGGTTATAAAGAAAAATTATCAAAATTAAATTCTGGATCAAAAGAAAAGGGATGCCCAGAGCAAAATACCATTTGCGGATTTTATGGCGCAGCATGAGCATGGCCAAATAAACGCCGAGACTGCCCAAAAAAACGGCGGCCGTAAAAAAATAAATTTCCGGCAAACGGTCGTGGCCCTTATAACTTCTGGCCTTGTCAATCCAAACTAAACCAAAAGCTGAAATATTGATAGCAAGCAGTATGATAAAGGCAACCGCGTTAATATAAGTCATGCCAAGGCGATTTAATTTAAGGCTTCCACTTCGGCCTGGTAGCGCCGGGCGATGTTTAAAACCGAATCGCCGTAAAATCTAAAGCGTGGATTGGTACTGCCGGAAAAATAAAGCATGGCCGCGCGCCATTCGCCGGCCTCACCATTGCCGACCGCCCCGCTTCCGCCAAGCTTAATGGCCGACGCTAAAAACGCGTCACGGATATCCCAAGGGTTAGCCGGCTTAGCCGTAATCGCGGCCACGCGGTCGCGGTAAGCCATCCAAGTGGAAGGAATGAATTGAGCCGGACCCATGGCGCCGCCCCAGCCAATTTGTTTGCCGGTACGACGGTCACGCATTGGGCACGATAAAGGTGTGGTGTCCGGATCTAAACCAAGCTCCTGCGTTATCTGCAAATAAGGGGTATGGTCACGTTTCGGACTCATAATTACCCGCCAGCTTTTTTCGGGCGGATCACCGGCGCGATTGCAGGTGCCCACATTTTTGCCCAAATTCGATTCCTGCGTTAAAATGGCCAGCAAAAAAGCGGCACGCACGCCGGTCTGATTTGCGGCCCATTTAGCCAGCTCCACCGCTTCGCCAAAAGTAACATTGGTGCTGCCGCCGCCCGCTAATTCGTAAAGCCTGGCTCTAATAAGGCTTGCTCGGCCCCGTGCGTCAGCAAGCAGAGTTTGATATTCGGCCTCCTGCGCGGCCGTCATGGTTAAGATAGTATCCTGTTCCTGCATTTTAACCTTATACTCCTGCTGCTGCAAACCCTGGATGGACAATAGATTTTTTGTTTCTTCATGCTGATCTTCCAAAACCACCTGCTTAGACTCAAGGTTAGACCTAAAGGCGCGCATCTGGTTTGCCACATCAAGTAAATTTTCGGAAACGACATTGAGCTGCTCAATTTTATCGACGGCTTCAGACAAACTGCCGTTAAGAATAAGTATTTCCAGAAGAGACAATTGCTCCTCTTCATACACCTGTCTTACCGCTTCCGCCAAGCGCGGTTTCAGCTCCTCAATTTTTTGATTAGTTTCATCAATTGATTGTTCCGTCTCGGTGATTTTATTATCCAACTCCTGCACCTTCAAATTGGTCGCTTTAATTTTAAGCTGCAGCGCAGCCTGTTCTTTTTTTAACAGATTCAAGCGATTCTGGATAGTTTTCTTTTCACCTTGAATACCGCTCAACTCTTTTTCTTGTTGCGCGATTTGAAGTTCAATTTCCGCCAGTTCCTGACGGAGTTCATCCTGCGTTTTTGAGTAAGCGAGATTTTGTTTCGGAAAAGGAAGAAAGGATATTGAAATAGCCAAAATCAATATCCAAACTATTTTTTTCTGCATATATATATTTTACCATAAAATTCACTTTGTTGTAAATAATGTATACTAAAATTATGCCCGAAGCTCAAATGAAAAAACTAGAAAAAGCTACGTTTGCGGGAGGATGTTTTTGGTGCACCGAAGCGATTTTCAAAAAGCTCAAAGGCGTTGTTTCGGTTGTTTCAGGTTTTAGTGGCGGCCAAGCTGAAAATCTGACTTACAAAGATCTAATTTTTGGCAATAGCGGCCATGCTGAATCGATTCAAGCCACTTTCGATCCTAGTTTAATATCCTACGGCGAACTCTTAGAAGTTTTCTGGGCCTTACATGATCCGACTACACCCAATCGGCAAGGCGCTGATGTTGGTCCGCAGTACCGCAGTATTATTTTGTACCATAACGATCAGCAGAAAATCATCGCCGAAAATTCAAAACAAGAATTAACTGAATCGGGAAAGTATCAAAGTCCCATTGTCACAGAAATTTTGCCACTGAGAAATTTTTATCCCGCTGAAGAGTATCACCAAAATTTTTACGAAAAAAATCCCGACGCGCCATACTGCCGCGTGGTAATAGATCCCAAAATCCGAAAACTATACAAAGAGTTTAAAGATAAGATTAAATAATTTTAACGCTATTCCGCGTGAGTTACGCCAACTAAATAGCCAATCAAGACTAGGCCTAAAAGAAAGGCAAATAAAATACGATAAAGATTTTTATGTCCGGCCCGGTGGTGCACTTCGGGAATAATCTCCGAAGCGGCAATATAGATAAAAATACCGGCCACCCCAGCCAGCAAGAATGGCAGCTTATTTTCGAAAGAGCTAACCGCGTAATAACCCACCACTACGCCGACTACGGCCATTAAAGAAGAAACAACGTTTACCGTGAAAATCTTCATTTTGCTCCAACCTCTATCCAAAAGTATGGCAAAATCACCGATTTCCTGGGGAACTTCGTGGGCGGCTACCGCAAAAGCGGTCGTTAAACCCAAAGCCGGATTAGCCACATAAGCCAGAGCAATGACTATGCCGTCCAAAAGATTATGCAGGGTATCGCCGAGGACTATTAAAGACGCCAAAGATTCAGTGTGGTCACCATGACCGGCATGCCCGTCGCTTAAATCTTTGCGCAAATATTTCATTAAAAAACGCTCCAGAGCAAAAAAAGTAAAAAAGCCCGCGAGCAAAGCCATGAAAGCAGGCTCTGGCTCGGCCATGGCCTCAACCGCCTCGGGGAGCAAATCTAGAAAACTCACGCCCATAAAAGCCCCGGCCGCAAATGCCATCAAGGGCGTCATTATTTTAACAAATACCTTTGCCCCCAAAAGAACAGCGACACCGCCGATTAGAGAAAAGAGGCCGGCGATCAGACCATATAACAATAATTCAGCCATAGCTTTTATTTAATTGTTTTTCGCTGCCATAATAACATAAACTTATTGCCCTTGGCTAATTTTATGTATAATTAAAAGGTATGCTATTTTGGGGCCGAAAAAAAATGGATGGCGAGGAAAAAATAGAGCTGACCACCTCATATATTATCAGGCTCGTTATTTTCATTGCCCTTATTAATACCCTGCTCGATCAGGAATGGGAAATCGCCTTTGTTAGTTTGCTGGCCCTGGTTCTAACTTTTACGCTGCCGGTGCTCGCCAAAAACTATAAGATCCACTTGCCTGTCAGTTTTGAACTGATGATTGTCGTTTTTATTTACGCGAGCGTTTTCTTGGGCGAAGTTAGGGGCTACTACACCAGATTTTGGTGGTGGGATCTGGTACTCCACGCCGGTTCCGGTTTAGCCTTGGGCTTTGCCGGGTTTTTAATACTCTATATTGTCTACCGCCGGCACAAAATCCAGGCCAGCCCCCTTCTAATAGCCTTTTTCTCCTTCGCGTTCGCCTCGGCCATTGGTGTGATCTGGGAAATTTTTGAGTTCACCATGGATAGTCTCTTCGATTTCACTATGCAAAAAAGCGGACTAGTAGACACCATGTGGGATCTTATCGTCAATGCCGGCGGCGCTTTAATTACTTCGGCCCTCGGCTACCTTCACCTTAAAAGATTCGGCGTTTATTTATTCGACAAAACAGTCAAAATGTTTGTACGCATGAATCTAGGGCGCCGTTAAAATTAGTCTACCGGGGCCAGCCTAAAATATCGTGCTTAATATAAGCCAGTGGTGCTGCATCAAGAATATGCAAAATATATTCTTGAGCCAATTTTGGTGTTAACAGCAACAGAAGAACGATTATCATTTGCGCAAAATTACGGGGCAAAAGCTTGGACTTGTACTGCAGGGCAAAAGCATAAAACAAAAAGAAAAATTCAAAAAGATTTGGGAAAAAGAAAAGTATTTGCCGCGCTCCGATTACCAAGAATAAAACAAAGCCAACCAGCCGCCAGGAAAATAAAACATAAAGCACGCGACGAGCCAATAATTCCCAATTCATGGCTGCCAATAAGGCTAAAATAGCAACATAAGTATCGAAAATTTTATCCAATAGGGCGTAAACGGAAAAATTAACAGTGTAACTATCAAAAAAAATACCGCCACTTAAACTCGTTAAATTAAAATCCAGCGCATCCAATAATACGGCTAAAACCATGCCCCAAAAAGGCCGCCGCAATATCACGAGCGACCCCACCAAACGCAAGGCAAATGGTATTAAAAATTCCATTATCTAACTTTGATAACGACCTTGCCGCGCGGCGATTTCTTTTCCAGATAATTTAAGGCCTCGGCCGCCTGATCAAGCGGAAAAACCTTATCAATTTGAACCTTAAGATTGCCCGCCTCAACAAGCTCGGCTATTTTAGATAAGCGTTCGGTGGTCACAACGCTAAACTGGCTTATGGCGCGCGCATTATATTGGGCCATCAAATCTTCATCGGGCTGTTCGAGCATAGAAACAATTACGCCGCCCGAGCGCAAAACTTGGAACGACCGCTTGTAAGTATCGCCGCCCACGGTATCAAAAACCGCATCAAAATTCTGCAACAATTGTTCAAAAACTTGGCTCCTATAATCTATTACTTCTTCAGCGCCCAAGCTTTTAACATAATCGAAATCGTCGCTACTTGCAGTGGTGGCCACATAGGCGCCGAGCTGTCTTGCAATTTGTAAAGCCAGGCTGCCAATCCCACCGGCCCCGCCGTGAATTAAAATTTTCTGCCCAGCCACGAGAGCCATGTGATCTACCAACGCCTGCCAGGCACTCACACCCGCCAGGGGCAGCGCGGCGGCTTCCACATGATTCAAATTTTTTGGCTTAAGTGCAACATTTTTTACATCGGCAAGAGAAAACTGCGCAAACGAACCGACACCTTTGGCAATTTTGGCCTGTCCGTAAATCTCGCTGCCAGCGTTGAGGCCCGTAACGCCTTCGCCTATTTCAGCGACTACGCCGGAAAAATCGCCCCCCAGCGTAACCGGCAGTTCGAGCGGCATAAAAGACTGAAAAAGCCCGGAGCGAATTTTCCAATCCGAGGGGTTAACCCCGGCCGCATGTACCTCAACTAAAATCTGGCCCGCCGCCGGTGTGGGTTTAGACGCATTTTCATTTATAACCACTGCATCGCTGCCGCCATATTGATTTATTTGAGCCGCTTTCATATCACTTCTAAATTATCACCCCCTTATTGCAAATGTCAATTGTTCTGCTCACGCGAACCAATTATACGCCGTTTTGAAAAAACAAGTTTTGGGCGACCGGCCGGCTTTAAACTTTTTGAATTGCCGAAAATCACGGCCTGGCACTGCGCTTGACCCATATCGTCCAAGCTGTATACTTAACTTAGCCATGCAGACAATAACCAATATTGTTAAGAAGAGCAAGAAGATTTACTTCTCCGTCTAGGAAGCGATTTCTTGCTGCAAAAGATAATCGAACTCCCTAGGTCAGGGAGTTTTTTAATACTATGCATATCAAACGTAATAAACTCTACTTTAGTAAAATCAGCGCCGAAAGCCTTGTAAAAAAATATGGCTCGCCTTTGTACGTCTATGAACTCGAAACGGTCAAAAAACGTTATTGTGATCTTATTCAAAGCATCAGACATCCCAATCTGGCCATTCATTATGCCTGTAAAGCCAACAGCAATCCGGCCATTTTAAAATTTATTAAAAAATTGGGGGCCGGTCTTGAAGCAGTAAGTGTTCAGGAGATTCAAGCGGGCATGGCCGCCGGCTTTAAGCCGTCCCAAATAATATTTACCTGCAGCAATCTTGGTTTAAACGAACTGAAATTCATTATCGCCCAACAAATCACCATTAATTTAGATTCACTGTCGCAGCTTGAAAAATACGGCCGCCTTGCTCCGGGTGGCAAAATCTCACTTCGCTTAAACATAGACATTGGCGGCGGCCACCACGATCATGTTATTACCGGCGGACCCAACAGTAAATTCGGCATTCACTACTCGCAAATAGCGCAAGCCCAGGCGATCGCCAAAAAGTACAAACTCAAAATAACAGGATTGCACCAGCATGTTGGTTCAAATATTTTGGATTCCCAAATTTTTATGGCAGCCATGCAGGCCCTCATCAAAGTGGCCGAAAAAATCCGTGATCTAGAATTCATTGATTTTGGCGGCGGCTTTGGCATACCTTACGCGCCGGATCAAAAACCGCTTAATCTCAAAATACTGGGCAGAAAAATTGCCGCTTTCTTCAACGAATTCTGCCAAAGCTACGGCAGAGAATTAAAATTGGTTTTTGAACCCGGCCGCTACTTAGTCGGCGAAGCGGGCGTACTGCTATGCACGGTGACTGATGTCAAAACAAACCCCCACCGTACTTTTGTCGGTGTCGATACTGGTTTTAATCATCTTATTCGCCCGACCATGTACGGCTCTTACCATGAGATAATCAATGCCAGCCGAGTACTGGGCAAAAAAGAAAAAGTTACCGTGGCCGGCAACCTTTGTGAATCAGGCGATATTTTAGGCAAGGATAGAAAAATCACCGCTGGTCGAGAAGGAGATATTTTAGCCATCCTTAACGCCGGCGCTTATGGCTTTGCCATGAGTTCAAACTATAATTTGCGGCCGAAAGCAAATGAATTAATAATCGCAAAAAATCACGTTCCGTACCTCATGCCAGCAAAAAACCGGTTGACGCCGGTATTGCTCACCTATTAATTTGACGGGAACAGGGCTTTTTGCCCGTATTTTTGTCCGAACAACAGATCATACTGAATCAAACGATAATTATCTTCCATTTCTTTCATGTCCAACGGCATTGCTTGATACAAATTGCCCTTGCTATCAATCTTAATCTCGCTCGTAAACCCAGGCATATTTTTCTGGAATTTATCTAAAAAGCGATAATATGGCGGCTGGTCTAAACTGGTCAGATTTAATATTTTGGGCGCCAGAAAGGCGGGGCTTAGGGCCTGAATCTTTTCCTGGTGGGGCGTAAAGTTATTCCAAATTAACAACGGCGTGCTTCTCATTTTACGGTATTCGTCTAGCGTCCAATTTTCTTCTGACTGCAAAAAGCCGGTTTCCTTATAAGGAAGCAAACCCTGGCCAAGCGGCGGCAAGTGATCGCCGAATAATACAATAATGGTCGGTTCTTTTGACTGACGGTAATAATCGGTCAAAATTTTTAGAGCCTTGTCGGCGTTAGCGACGCCTTTACCATAAATTTCAAGAGATGTTTTTGATTCATCCGAAAGATTTGTCTTGAGCGCCAACTTATCATGACCATATTTCTCCTTATGGTGCGGGCTGTGGTTTTCCATGGTTACGACAAATATAAAATCCGACTCCGGGCTTCCTTTCGTTTCCCGAATGACGGCCTTGGCCACTTCTTCGTCGGTCACGTAAAGCCATTCTTTGCGAGCGCCCGCAAAATCTTCTTCGCTTAAAAATCTTTCAAACCCCAAAAGCGGATAGACTTTGTCGCGCCTCCAGAAAGTTTTGTCGTAAGGATGTATGGCGGTGGTGCGGTATCCCTGCTCCCGCAAGAAAGCGGCCAGAGAATAATAGGGCTCGTTAATATACTGCATATAGGGCACCGAGCCCTTGGGCAAAAAGGTCATGGATAGGCCGGTCAACACCTCAAATTCCACATTGGCCGTGCGGCCGCCAAACTGCGGCGAAAGCAGTGAGCCTGTCGCAAATTTTCCTATAAAACTATGGTAAGTGGCCAGCGGATCTTTGCTGTAAGAGACGTTAGGCATAACCGTTGGATCCCAAAGCGACTCACTCATAACCACGATAATATTTGGTTTTTGGGGATAAATTTTCTTGGATTTAAGGCTGGACACGCGGCCTAAATCGTCTTTTACTCCCGCCACAATCGCGTTTATATTTTCGGCATTGTAGTTTTTCGGCTCAAAAACAAAAGCATTTTTAAGATTTGTGAAAAAGCCGAGCACGACCCCGCTTTCCTGATAATATAAAAGCTGATCTTCCGGAATTTCGCGAAAGCCGGAGCTGCGCATCATGGCTTCCACGGGCGTACGGTTGTAAAACGCAAAGCTTGATAAAACAACCAAGGCAACAACCAGCATGCCCGCGCGCAAAAAAGGCTTTATTCTTAACACGGCCTGGCCGGCGGGCCGCCAACTTACCACAAAAAGAAATAAAGGCAAAAGTAAAAATTCGAGATCAACCTCTTTATAGATGAATGGCCACACCTTACCCGCTTCGCGGTATAAAAACAAATCCCAAGGCAGCAAAGGCTCCTTTAAAAATTGAGTCTTATAATAACTAGTAGCGCCAAAAAGGATGACAGCGGCCGCGAACAATAAAAATCCTCGGTAAGGAGATTTAGTAAGAGACAAGAAAAAAAGATTGACAAAGAAAGCCACGCCCAGGCTGAAAAAAAACTGTCCTCGTTTTTCCGTAAGCCACTGGCTAAGCTGGGGTATACCGCCTCTGTGAAAATACTCCACCGCGACCAAAGCCAGCAGGGGTACTATAAACAAAAGGAATACAAATACAGCCGCCCTCCCCCAATTAATTCCTTTCAATTTTAGGATCAAAAGTCTGCCCTGTCGGATGAATCTATCTTTAATAAACATTGACTACTGTTCTCTAAAAACAACTTCTTTATTAAAATATCTAGGGTATTCTACACGAAATCCCAGTTTTTGCCATGTTTAAGCTTGACCCTCCCCATTATAACAAAAGCCGCCAAATTAAGATTTCGAAGAAGTAAACAGGGCCCGCGGCGGGCCGTCTGCTTTGTGTGTCGCATATTGGTAGTCATGCAAAGAATTCATTAGGAGGTCATAATTATATAAATGATCCGGCCCCTCCTTAGCATCACCATCATCGTGGACAATAAATACATTGCTGTTATCGTCGTAACCTTTAATAACCGTGGTATGGTAGCCCGAGCCCGTAGGTAGCAAGGGAATATTTTTATTTTGTAAAGCAAAACCGTTGTGAAATGCTATTACTGGCCTGCCCTCGACTAATTCTTTTTTAATATCCTCCAGAGTCGGATTTTCTACAATCGTTGCGCCAAAACTAGCATGATTATCAATGATTTCTTTGGTTCTCTTGGCGTCAGAATTAGCATCCGAACCATAAGTTTTCTGCTGCGCCGTAAAAAGTGTTTGCATGTACGCTTTAGCGTCCGCCACACTCACAGTTTTATTGCCTTTATAATAATTCTCCACCATGGCGATCACGGCCTCCTCACAGGCGTTTTTCCACGAGCCGGTCCAATTCCCGTCCGGCGCCTCATTGATGTATGGCGCCTCCAGATTTACGTAAGCCGGCCGAACCTCTCCGGCCTTGTTATCCAGCTCTGTTTCCGGCTGGTAATCAAGCGTTTCCTTAATCGGCCTTGGATATAAATACCAATTCGCCGCGGCCGCCGCCGCGATAACTAAAACAATATAAAAATAAGCCTTTCCAGCGCGCTTGACCATGCCCTTAATATCCTACAAATCCGGTAAAATTTCAACATTAAAAAACACCAACGCGTTTGGGTGTATTTTAAAAACATAACAATACAAGCTACATCGCTTTTATGATCCTCGGTATGTCAATAAATTCCTTGGCGTAAGCGTCGGCGCCGGGCAGGCGTCTTTTAGGGTATAGGATAACTTTCATGGTTGCCGCCTTTGCTGCCTGAATATCAGTCAAAGTATCGCCGATATACACGGCCTGTTCAGGCTTAACTTTTAGCCTTTGGCAAGCAATAAGCAGGGGCTCGGGATGTGGTTTTGGGTTGCGGTAATGCCCAAAATGAACTATGCTGTCGAAATACTTTTGGGTATCGGTGGCATTTAAATAATTATTGACGCCGGCTTCTATGCGAGACGTTACCAAAGCAAGTTTATATTTTGTGGCCAATTGTTTTATCACCTCTATGGAATCCGGCACGATTTTCAATTTATAGGCCGTACGCGGATAATGGTGGATCAATTTTTCCCATCGATCTATTTCTTTCTTATTAGTCAGGCCGGTAATTACCTTAAATGTATCCACAGCGGTCAGGTGGTACATTTTTTTATACGCTTTTTTAGTCAGCAGCTGCTTATATCCGCCAAATTTTAAAACATCTCTAAAAAACCTTAGATTTGTTTCTAAAGAATCAATCAACACACCGTCAATATCAAAAATTACCGCTTTGACCATAGTACCCCTACCCCCAACCTTTTAATACGGATAATGATTCTTTTTGAAATTCTGGGACAAAAACCATTGCGATTCTCCTGTTATTTTCTTCATTAATACTTTCTACTTTAGTTAATCCCTCATAATAAAACCGCTTTACCATTTCCTCGGTTTTGGGGCAGGCGTAAACTATTTTGGAAATACCGGCCCAATATGCGGCGGCAAAGCACATCACGCAGGACTGCAAAGACTCGTATAATATCGCACCGGTTAAATCATTGGTGTTTAATTTTGTGCACGCATCCCTTATGGCGGCAATCTCGGCATGGCTGGTTGTGTCATTATTTTTTGACCCCAGACTTAAGCCCTCCCCCGCAATTTGTCCATCTTTGACAACCACGGCCCCGGCCGGAAAACCATCGGTTTTAAGCGATTCTTTAGC
>CAZSSD010000014.1:0-7381 GCA_964609765.1 uncultured Candidatus Saccharibacteria bacterium
CGGCAACCTCGACAATCTTCTGGATTACGTCTTGATCTATTAAAAAATGCTGGCCGAGCTTAGGTGTTCTCATAATTTAACTTAATTACCTTATTGCCTTCGAATTCGCGAATCAGGTCGAATACGCGAATGAACGCGAATAGAACAATTCGTAGCCATTCGTAATTCGCCTCAATTCGCAATTCGAAGATAGCATTTATTCCATTCTCTCTATCAACTCCTCCGGTACCGCTTTTAGCACGCGGGATGGTTTTAAAGTGTAGCTTGCGCCAAAAATGCGGCGGGTGTAGGCATTGATCAAATAAAGGTTCTTGCGGGCGCGCGTAAATCCCACGTAAGCCAGCCGAATTTCCTCGCCAATATCCTGGCCCGACTCCAAGCTCTTCATATGAGGCAGTATACCCTCTTCCAGGCCGACCATAAAAACGGTGTCGAATTCCAAGCCCTTCGCCTGATGCAATGTCATCAGCGTCACGCCGCCTTTATTCCCCACTTCATCGGTAGCGCTGTAAAGGGCAATTTCCTCTAAAAATTCGGAAAGCGCCTCCAGCCAGGGTTTGTTGCTAAAGCGCGCCGCCACGGTCATTAACTCCTTAATGTTCTCAAAACGACTGTCGCCCTCGCTGGTTCCGTCAACATAAAAATCTTCAAGATCAAACTTCTTAATAAGAATATTGATAATTTTAACCAAATTCGTATCCGCTGGCGTATTGCGCATGGATTCGAGCTTGGCGGCTAAAAGCTCCCAGGCGGTTTTGGCTCTGGCGGAGAGAAGCTCAAACTGGCCGCGGCTGATAAGCTCGAAAGATTTATCGCCCAAACCGCGCGGCGGAATATTAATGGCGCGGGAGAGACTGACCAAGTCTTTGGGATTCAAAAGCAGCCTTAAAAAGCTAAGAACATCCTTGATTTCTTTGCGCTCATAGAACTTGACCGCGCCAACCAGATGGTATGGGATGCCAAACTGAAGCATGGCCTCTTCCAGGGCGCGCGACTGGGCGTTGGTGCGATAAAGCACGGCCATATCTTTGAGTTTAGAAAGGTCTAAAATGGCGGAACGAGATAAATCGGTTCTACTCGCGTTATTTCCATTAATCCCCTTTCTCCTTTTTAACATCTGGTCAAAAAACGGGGTGTCTGTATCTTCAAGCCAAGGCTCCTCCTCTGGAACATATTCCAACTCTTCCGAACCTGTTGCGTGATGCGTGCTACCTGATGCGTGTTTCAGAATTTCGGACGCCACAAACACGGCTTCGGCCACTTCATCAATGGCCGTATAGTGAACAATTGGTTCGCCGGGAGGATTTTTAGTCCACAAATTCTTCTTTTTCTGTTCGCGCGAGAGCTTGATTACTTCATTGGCGGCAGACAAAATATTCTGCGTGGAGCGGTAGTTTTCATCCAGCGTGTAAACTTGGGCATCTGGAAAATCACGTTCAAAATCTAAAATATTGCGAAAATTGGCGCCCCGGAAGCCGTAGATGCTCTGGGCATCATCGCCTACCGCAAAAACGTTTTCGGTGGCCAATAGCTTAATTAATTTATACTGGATGTTATTGGTGTCTTGGTACTCATCGACCAAAATGTACGGCCAGCGCTTTTGATATTTTTTTAAAACCGGAGGATGCTCTTCGAACAAAGCCACGGTTTTAAGAAGCAGGTCATCAAAATCCAAAGCATTTACTTCCTTAAGCAAATTCTGATAAGCCTCAAAAAGCCTGATAAAATCATCCTGTTCAACATCTGGCAGTTTAATTTGTTGATTCTTAATTGAAGAAATAACCGCGCGGGCAAAATTAGGAGCAATTTCTCTTTGCCAATCCAAACTTTTAATGACTTGCTTAACGGCCCGCAAGCTGTCATCCGCGTCGAAGATAGTGAAAGCGGAAGTAAACGGCTCAAGGCGGTTAATTTCTTTACGCAGCAATCTCGCGCAGATGCTATGGAAAGTACCCAGGGTGGGAATCCCCGGGGTCGGATCTCGGTGAGGGTGAGAGAGATTAAAAGGCGTGAGTCCCGTTTCACCCATTTCACCCATTTTATCCCTTTCTCCCTTTCCCCCCATTACTCCCCTTTTTAGCAGGCCCTCCACCCTTTCCCGCATTTCATTGGCGGCCTTGTTCGTAAAAGTGACGGCTAAAATTTCATGCGGGGCAAAGGTCTTGGTCGCAATTAAATAAGCCATGCGGTAAGTGAGCGCGCGCGTTTTGCCTGATCCCGCGCCGGCCAAAACCAAAACCGGCCCCAAGGGGGCGATAACGGCTTGGTGTTGTTGGGGATTTAAATCGTTTAAAAAATTCAAAACTTAAATATCAAAAATAAAAACTAATTTTACACTTTGATTTTTACATTTTGCATTTATATATTATACCATAAAATCATTATATAATCGACCTTCGTTTTAGCCTTTAAACAAAACTAAAACTCGGCTTTTCGTACTATATACCCTCTTGTGTGATTGAATAATACGGCTAAATTTGATAAGATTATGCCAGTTCCTTGGACAGTTAAAAGGTCAAAATTCACCAGCCTTTTTGTTTAGGTTAATGCTAGTTTCGGGAGGAAAAGGCCGGAGTACGAGGACACCATCACCTTTAATCAAATCCGGAATAAGCTTGCCGTTTTTAAAAAGGCCCAAGCTTATCTCAAAAGGCTTGCCGCGAAAATTACCAGCCTGCTCGGGACAGCAAGCCAGCTCAAACAAAGATTAAAAATCAGGAGCAAAATTAATTTCATCCACGCTAAAATTAATACTGAAATTTTAGTGATTTTTATCGTGGCCCTGACCGCCTTTGTCGCCCAAAGCCATAGCATGACCGGACTGCTGGTCAGCGCCAGGAATACAAGCGATGCTTTTAAATTTATAAACGGCCACGCGCATTGGAGCGAAAAATTGGTAGAAGCGGCCAGGCTGACTAACGATACGGAAACGATATTCCCCCGGGTGCTGGCCTTTGCCGCCGCTTCGGGCGCCGGTCTGGATTCCGATTTACTGACCGCGGATCAAAATGAGACGGCGGCCGAATCGGCCGTTATTACCACCGCTGATAATTCGGCTATCGTTAAGCCAAATTATAGCGGCAACGCTGCCTTTCAAGGCAACATTGTCATCTATAGGGTGGTTGAAGGCGATACCCTTTCTACCATTGCCAGCCGCTTTAATTTGTCCTCTGGCGCCATTGCCCAAGCTAACAACCTCAACGACCTCACGGCCACCAAAATCAAACCCGGCCAGGAACTAAAAGTACCGCTTTGTGACGGTATTTTATATTCTATTAAAGAAACGGATACCCTGGATTCCCTTTCCGAAAAATACAAGTTGAGCGAAGAAGACGTGGATGATTTCCTAAACTGTAACGATGTCGAAACTTTTGAAGACTTACAGGGTTTGAAGATTGTGGTTATTCCCCAGCAAAATCTGACGATGCCCTTGGCGCCGCGGCCAAAATATGTCCGCAGCCTACGCAGCAACAGCGCCGGCCGATTGGCCCTGACCACAGCCACCGCTCCGGCTGGCTTTGACGGCAGCGGCAGCTACCTTTGGCCGACGCCTTACACCCGCATCATCACACAATGGTTTAGCTGGCGGCACAACGGTATTGATATCGCCGAGCCCGGCAGCCGCAACCCCGGTTCCGATATTCTGGCCACTGATGATTGTTTCGTGGAAATAGCGGGTTGGCAATCCGGCGGCTGGGGCAACACCGTAGTCTGTTCACACGGCAATGGCCTCAAGTCCCGCTATGCCCACCTCTCTACCATTGATGTCACCGCCGGACAAAACGTACCGCGGGGCGGCAAGCTGGGTAATATTGGCAGCACTGGCCGATCCACCGGTCCGCATGTACACTTCAGCGTTTACCAAGATGGCCGCGCCTTTAATCCGCTGACCTTGTTTAACCGTTAAACTAACAGCGAAACTAAGAAATTAAAAAAACACCGCAGGGTGTTTTTTTAATTCATTCTTTCTATTTTTACATAACCGATTTTGTCTTTACCTTTTTTATGCCAACCCACCACCAGATAATGCTGGCCTTTGCGCAGATACTTTTTTAAATAACCGCTCTTGGGCTGAAGTTTACCAGCCAGCACCGGTATCACGCCCCAAACCAAATTTAGTTGCCGAGCCAGAGTCTTATCAGATGTTGGCACAATCTGATTGGCTTCAAGCCTATGCCGGGCAATCAAAACCATTAACTCCCGATCTGCTTCCTCATTAACAATGATTTTAACATGGTGGCGTTTAATAAAATCAAACAAAAGATGAGAAAAAAGATGTTTGGCGGCATAGCTTTGATCTGCTTCCAGGGGCAGGTCATTAAACGCGCTTTTTTCCACTAAACGAGAAATGTGGGCCATCATCTTAACGGCCTGGCGCGGATACTGGCCCGCCGCCGACTCGCTCGAAAGCATGACCGCGTCCACATGGTCAATTACGGCATTGGTCACATCGAGTATCTCGGCCCGGGTCGGCAGCGGCCGCAAAGTCATGGAATCGAGCATTTGCGTGGCCACGATGACCGGTTTGCCGGCCGCGCGCGCCTTAAGCACTATTTCTTTTTGAGCAATTCCCAACTGGGCCGGGTCAATGCTTAACGCCAAATCACCGCGGGCGACCATGACGCCATCAACAGCCGCGATAATGGCGTCTAAATTGGCTAAGGCGCTGCTGGTCTCAATTTTGGCAATCAGCCGGGTTCGCCCAGCCCGGCCGCCTAATAATTTTTTAACAGCCGTTACGTCTTTGGCATTTTTAATAAACGAAACCGCCACAAAATCTACCAAGGGCGCCAAAACCAAAGCTTTCTTATCTTCCGGTGTTAAGCTGGACAAAGGCAATTCTTGGCCTAAAACAGAGATGCCTTTATGGCTGGTCAATTCCCCGCCGGCCAGAACTACAGCTTGAGCATAATCAGGAGTAGTGGCAGTCACGCGTAACAATATCTTGCCGTCATCAATGGCAATCACAGAACCTTTCTTGAACACTTTCGCCAAAATGGCGGGCACCTTAAGATTGGCTGATTTGGGTAAATTTTTTGTTTTTTCCCCGTAAATCAAGGAAACCGAGTGCGATCTTGTTAAAAACATGGGCTGGGGCAGCTCGCCCAAACGCAACTTCGGGCCCGGCAAATCCAGAATAATGGCTACTTCCCGCCCCACCCGCTTGGCCACTTTGCGTATATGGGCAATGACATTTTTATGTTCAACCAAGGTGCCGTGGGAAGTATTAAGACGCATCACATCAACCCCGCTTCTGACAAAGCTTTCCAAAACCCGATTCTTTAATGAAGCGGGGCCGATGGTAGCCACAATTTTAGTTAATTCTCCTAAACGCATATTTTTATTTATTACTGCTCAACGCAGGCGGCTTTCTCGGCCCGGGCCACGCCTTTGTTGGTTAAGCAATATAAACCCGGTTCGCCGAGCGTTGTGGAACCCTCCATGACAAAAGTGGCAGAGAAGGTTTTATTGCCGCCCCGGTTACTATAATCATAAGGCTCGCCGGACAAAGGGTCCAGCGGCACTGTGCTGATAAAAGCTGGCACCAGTTCCGCCCAAGAGGCCGGCGCCCGCCCGGCCTTGTTAAGATATGAGGCCAGGGCATTTTGCAAAATCAACACATCGGCTCGTCGTTGCGAATCACGAATGGCTCTTTGATTGGCCGGGTCACCGCCCTGACTGTCGGCTCCGGCCAGGCGGTTTAATATTTTTTCCACTTCCGCTTTATTGGTTGGGGGCACTTCCTTTATGGCCAAACTGAAGTTGGTGGCCAAGACTCCGTCATTGTAATCAGAGGTAATGGCGAGGCTGGGTATAATCTGGGCCAAAGATTCTAGGGCCGTCCAAAAATCGGAATTGGAGCTCATATTATCCGCGCCCGCTGTTTCGGGTAGGCCAAGCAAAGCCAGTTGGGTGCCTTTGACCAAACTGGGCAGGCTTAGATATATCAAAATATCCTTGTCCCGGCTTTGCAAATGAGAAAATTGGGAAGATATTTGATCGCGCGGCCTGTCTAAGTTTTTCTTAATTTCGGCCAGCGCCTCGCCCGTGGAAGCAATAATAAAATATTTTTCCGTTATCTCATGGTGCGGCACCGCTATTAAACCCTTAAGATTATCACTCAATAAACCAACCACGCTTTCGGCCCGGGTTGCGTTTTGGTGTTCGCCCACGATGGCCAAAACCAAAGTCTGGTCAGCCACCGAGGCCATCACCGCTATCTTTTGGACATCTTCGTAAAGTTGGCTGGCTTGTAGGCTAATTCTGTACTTGTCCTTAAAGAAATCAACAAGCGCCAGATATCGAGAATAATTTTCGAGCTGTAAAGTTTGCAGATCTTGCTTTATCTTTTCGCCCACGCCTTGAATTTCCAAATAAAAACCGACCTCGCTTTCGGCCAAACGCGCGGGCAGCCTTTCCGCGAGCGTCGTGTTTTGGCCTAAATTAGTCTGATCTATGTTGAATACGGGAATTTGTATTAACTGGATATTAAGACCACCATTGTCGCTTATCAAAGCGGCGCCGGCCGCGCGTGATTTCTCCTTAAAATAAGGCAAAACTTTAGCCAGCGCAAAAGACGACTGACTCATAAGATCAGTCAGGCCCATATCCGGCTCGAAGTTAAAAAATATTCGCGCCACCGCCTTTTGATCGAGGGGGGTAAAAGTCTTTTGAAAATTTGCACTCTCTGCCAAATAAGTTATGCGCTGGTCTTTCTCTTTAAACCAGTTCTCCGGGCGAGACTGCTGGCGGGCAAACCTAGCGTCAATTAAGCATTCTAACACCGGACGATCGGAAGAGGCTAAAAAATTATTGCCTAAACGCCAAACATAAAAACCATTTGCCTCGGTGGGCGGCGCCAAAAAAGTTATTTCCTGGCCGCGGTAATAATCAGTAGTGGCCTTAACGTCGAAAGCTAACTCCGGTTTCTTTTTTAAACGGCCGGCCAAAACAAAACTTTTATCAAGCGCGGCAATTTTAACTTCGGGATAAAGAGAATCTTTAAAATCCTGCCAAAACGCAAAATTTTCGGCGCCTATGGCATCAATCAAAAAATTTTGCCCCAGATACTCTTTTTCCAAACCGGGCATGCGCGGCAGGCGGCTTAAATTATTGTTTAAGGAATCTAGGCTCGGGCTGGATGAATCGGTCGGCAAAACAACAAAAGCAGCGGTTTCAGCCGGTAAAAAACTTTCTAAATTAACGAAACGCAACTGCCGATCCCAAAAGGTAAAAAGGCCGGCGCCCAGGATCAGTAAAACTAAAATAAAAACCGGCCAAAATATTTTAGGCGCAACAAAACGCCTCGGCCGAATTTCTATATTTGAGAATTGATTATCTGTTTGTCCAGAGTCCATTGTATATCTAATTGTAACATAAA
>CAZSSD010000014.1:7391-18267 GCA_964609765.1 uncultured Candidatus Saccharibacteria bacterium
AAAATTCCCAACGACCAAATGGGATTTTAAATAATTGGGATTTGATTGGTCATTGGGCATTGGGGCTTGGAGTTTTAGAACAATGTATTTTGAGTTAATTTACTATCAGCGTAAGCTTTTCTTTCTTGCTCCGTAAAGATCTCAACTTTGCCGTAGATACCATCATATCCGGGCGATATTTTTAGCCGGCCCTCACGTACGCGTTTCACCCCTTCCGCGATCAAGGGCGTGCCAATTTCGGCGATCTGTTTGATTTCGGCGTCCAGCAGAATGCTAAGCTCGCCAGCCGGCCAGGCTCCCACCATTTTCTCATACATATCCACCACTTTTTTACCGGTCGGCGATTTTAAACCCAAACTGTCGGCAATAATTTCTTCCAGCTGAACCATGTGCCTGCCCGGAATGTTACGCTCCGGCACAAAGCCATCCGGCCGATCGGCGAGTTCTTCCACGCGTGAGAGTACGCCAACGGTTAAGAGCCGGCCGCATTTAGGGCAGCGCTGCTTTAATTTTTTGGACTGACTGGGATGTAAGACGACTTTGTGATCACTGTGGCCGTCGTAATGATAGCGTCCCTCTTCCGGAAAGTACTCAACTGTAAAAAGAAATCTTTTCGGATCTCTATCTTTAATGGCATCGATAATTGCTTGGTATGAAAAAACGTTTTCACCAATCTCAAAAACATTACACTCGCGGCCAAGCCGGCGCAAAGAATGAGGATCAGAATTGGAAATAAGTGTTATTTGATCCAAGGCAGACAGCCGCCAATTCATCTCTTTGTCGGAAGACAATCCGGTCTCAATGGCATAAATGTATTTAGCATCCTCGCCAAAACATTCTTCGAGCGAATTAAACCCCGACTTGCTGCCAAAAACGGCAAACCACGGCGTCCAGGCGTGCGCCGGCACAAAAAGACATTCAGGGGAGGCGGAAAGCGTGAGTTTAAGCAGCTCGCGAGAAGAAACGCCGGTAATGGGCCGGCCATCAGAAGCCAATTTAGCGCCTTTCTTAATTAATTCTTGGTTTATTTGGTCAACAATAGCAAACGAAGGCGCGAAAATTAAATTATGAACACGCCGAACCTTTCCGCCGTCCGTATAAATGCTCGAGATTTCGGCCGTTAGCATAAAACGCGTACCCCGGCTGCTGTCTCGGTATTTAAAAAGGCCCGGTTCGGCCGGCTCTAAATTTTGCTTTAAGTGGTCAAGCCAGCGCGGATGCGTAAAATCACCGGTGCCTAAAACCTTGAGGCCTTTTTTCTGGCCCCAAACATCCAAGTTGGCAATAGTCATCTCCGCCGATACGGCCCGGCTGTACGGAGAGTGGATATGCAAATCGGCAATAACACGCATGCCCTAAGTATACACCTAATAGCCTCCGAATTTTTCTATTCGCGTTCATTCGCGTATTCGTTTCTATTCGCGTATTCGAAGCTAATAGATAATAATTTTATCTTGCCCCTACCGCCTGTTTCGCCATTTCGCTGGCCGTAAAGACGAAAGCGTGCAACTTCCCTTCCCGGACTAAGTTCGGCAGTATATCTTTATATAAATCCATCGCGCGTCCGCTGCCCAGCGCAGAAACGACTTTTGACTCAAAGGCAAACACGCCCATCATGGGCAGCCTTCCTGCACGCGCTCCTTCGCCTAAATCAATAATACGCCGACCATAAACCGCGGCCGTTACGCCAGTTAAAGAAGTCAGGTCGGTATTGGTGGCCAAGACTGCCGTCGCCTCCCCTTGTGTGGCCTTATGAAAATCCAGAAAATCAGACAAATTGATATCGCCTGAAAAACGACTATCCCAGTAAATAAAGGTCTCATCGGAAACCATCTCCCTAACCTTAGTAAAAGCGCTGCCGGCAACATTATCTGCGGCCACATCCACCACTTCTGTTTTAACATCTAATTCTACCTTTTCGGCATCTACGGCCGCCGCTTGTAAAGCGGTGGAATCAATGCCAATGAGCACCACGTCCTTAAAATTCTGCGCGGCGAGGGTTTGAAATATTCCTTTGAGGTCGCTGCCTTGACCCGGAGTCATTCTTCCCCGCACACCAATTGGCATGCCGCCCGCCTGATAGGATGTACGCATGCCGCCCGGTACGGCTATGACAACTTTAACACTTTTCGGACTTAATTCCCGGCTTAAAAAATACTCAATGGCATGCGAACGGTTGCGCAGTTTCGCCCCGTCAATGCTTTGGTCAACGAGCTTCAAAATATCCCTGCGCAAAGTGATAGTTAATCTTTCTCGTTCCATCTTTTAAGCCTCCTCTTAACTTCACTTTTATGGGTAGGTCTTTCAACAAGGGCTTTGCTGTTAGATAAAAGTAAAGTTTTAATATTTACAGATAGGTTATGACGAAAACTGCTATTATCTTCTCATAAATCCATTTTTCGTCAATTAAGCAAAGTGAACAAAACTGTAAAATTTGTGCTGATCTTTGAAAAATACTACGCTAAGCGTAGAAATCGAAAAAATGCAGAAACAAAAAGGTTTTATCCCAATTATCGTCGCCCTTGGCATTATTATCTTAGCCGGTTTTATTGGATATTTGGCATTAAGAGGGAAAAAACCTCAAAACGACAATATCGCAAATATACCAGGGACTTCGTCCGAAATAAACGCAAATGAACCAGACAAAAAAACGGCCAATCTGCCAAGCAATCAAAACCTAAGTAACTCGCCAAACAGTACAGGGACCTCGACACCGCCGGCAAACCCAAATTTATCTTCACCCACATCGGATAGTTGGAGTAGATATTCGAGTCGCTACGGTGTTTCTTTTAACTATCCGGAAGATAAAATAGTACCAATTGAGGATAGTTCACAACTGCACTTTATTACGCCCGAACCAGATTTCAGACAAGTGGGCATCTGGATCTTTGTCGATAAAAATCTTGAAGATTTTGCCAATGAACTAGCCAGTCAAGGCACGGAAAGCCGAGAACTATGGGCCGAAAATACGACCTTTAAAAGACGACCGGGAATGATTATATTTTTTAAGGAAAATGGTGTAACAAATAAACTTCTCACGCTTGTCAAAATAAATGAGGCGCGGACCATGGGTATTATGGAAGCAGTTTTGACGGCGGGGCAAACCGAAAAAGAAATATACTATAAAATTGTCGATAGTCTAACTTTCAATTAAAAATAAAGCGCCCGATGTTCTGGGGCGCTTTTCAATTTGATTAACTTTTACATTGCCATTGAATTTTTATTATCACCAAAACCTGCTTTGAGGCGATAATTATACCCGACAATGTCGGGTATTTGTAAAATTAACAAAAATTAAAATACCACAAAAAACGCATATGCGTTTTTTGTGGTATAAATGAGCATAACTAAACATAAATAAAAAACCAAAAAGCCGCCGAGAAGCACAGCGGCCTTCGGCGGCACAGAATCCTAACTACAAGCCATGGGGGCCGGACATCACCCCCAACCCCAGGAGCCCCACGACGACGCCGAGGAACACCATCTCCCGGTCATGACGCAAAACACCGTAGGCGACCATCACGGTCCCCATAAGGGTCGCGGCCATCGAAGCGCCGATCATCAGCACGTCGAGGCCGAACATCAGATGGACGCCGATGGCGATGATGCTAGCAACGGCCCACAGCATGACCAACAGCAGCCTGTCACTCATAACCCCTCCTTGCGGTTCAGATCCGCCGACGGACGCCGGACAGACCGGGGTAAACTGTACCCTCCTAAACTCACCAAATTATTGATGAACTTAGGGTAATGGGAGAACACACAGTGTGGTGTGCTCTCCCCGGTTAACGTATGCGGCGGCGGGTTAGAGGCCGGTGCCGCCCGACAGCCTGCGGCCCCCGGTGGCGATGTAGTCCGCCTCCACCACCATGGCGTTGTAGATGCGCTCGGGCGTCATGGCGGCGAACTCCACCAGGTTGAACTGGCCCGCCTCGAGCAGCTCGGTGAGGATCAGCCACTTGTACATGGCATCGAGCCGCTCGTAGAGCGTGGACGCCGTGACCAGGCGCTGGTGGTACTCGGCCTGCTTGCGGCGCAGGCGGTTGAGGTGGAGAAGGTCAGCCGGCCGCCGGAGCAGCGTGGGCATATCCTCGCCCCGCTCCGCCGGCTGCTCCGCCTGCTCGAGGATCAGCTCGAGCATCCGCGCGGAACGCACTTCGATTTCACGTCCCATGTGTCCCCCTTGAACAGGTCGATTCTTCGCGGCGCATTCTATTCCGTCGCCGCTCCACGTAGGTCAACACCAGCAATGCTGCCACCATAATGACGGCATACACGACTGCCATCAGCAGAAGATCCGACATCTGCCTCGTGATCGAAACTCCCACGAAGGCCGAAACCAGCAGCCAGGCAAACCACTCCGAGTTACGCATGTGTCCCCCTAGTCAATAGATCCGAACCTTCGCCTCCCCCTAAATTTCCAAATTTATTTAGAAACTTAGGGGGACGGAAGAGGCGCGCTCTTCCGGAATGGGCTTACGCCCAGACAGCCCCTCCGGTCCCCTCCTTCTTGTTTTTACAACCACGGTCAGAATGCGATCCGTGTGATGCTCTCGCCCCGACGGTAGTTGGCCGGGTCGCGGCCGACCTCCTCGTAGATGCCCTGCATGAGGACATCGGCGAGGGAACGACTGCCCACGACCTCGGTGCAGCGCGTGAGCTGGCCGAGCTGGATGCCGAAGCCGCCGCTCCAGACCGTGAGCATGCCGTCCATATCGGCCACCAGAATACCGGCTGGCCAGACACGCGGTCCATCCTTCTCCGCGATCTTCTCACTCGGGCAGGGCCCGGCCTGCCAGTACGGCTCGATGCTCTTGATGAGGCCGATGTCGTCGGCCCACATCACCATCTCGAGCGTCACGGGCTGCCGGTAGTGCGTCAGATGCCCGAGCAGCTTGCGCGTCTGTTCGTTGCCGAGGGTGTCGCCCCGGAACAGCGCGCGCGTGCACGGCTTGAGAACGCCGACCTTCTGCAGCCGGCCGTCGGCACCGCGGCTGCGCAGGCTCCCCGGCCAGGAGTCGTCCTCGATGATCACGCCCGTCACCACCCGAGTCTGGCCGTCGTGCGCGGCGTGGTCGCAGACGGTCATCATCTGCTCGCTCTTCTCGCGCTGAACCCGGATCGCCGCGTCGATACGCGCGCTCTCTTCGAACGTGCGCGCTGGCGGCTGGTCCATGATCCACTGGTCGAGGTCGCCGTACGACATGCCGTGGAACTCGGCCGCGTAGTCCGTCGCGCTCGATCCGCTGGCCAGCTTCTGCGCCGGCTGGCTGTTGCAGGCCACCAACACGACACAGCTGATGAACAGCATAATCTGCTTCATGGTGCCTCCGTCGGACTGGGGTGGTCCACTCGCCCGCCCAATTGGTCGGGCTAAGCATGGCGCCATTTTACGCCTTTCTTGACTTTTTGTAAATAATATATTACTATTATTACATATATCTGTAATAATATTGTATTAAAGGCAAAAGAACCCTCAATTTATCAATAAAATCTGTCACATGGTATTTACAATTATCTTTAAAACTGCTATACTAAGCCTATGCATGAACAATTATTAACCCAAATCGGCCTTGAGCCCGACCAGGCCGCAATTTACGAAATAATGTTAAAAACAGGGACAGCTCCGGCCCGCAAAATTGCCCTGCAGGCGCCATATAAACGGCCTTATGTTTATAAGGTCTTAGATCAGTTAATTAAACTGGGCTTAACCGAAAAACAAGAAGAACGCAACAAAGTTGCGGTCTTCTCTCCCCTGCATCCCACCAAACTGCGCGAGCTTGCTCAAAAAAAACTAGAGTCGGCCCAAATTGCCAAAACACGTTTAGAAAATACGCTCGGAAAACTTATTTCTGATTTTAACTTAATCTCCGGCAAGCCGGGCGTTCAGTTTTTTGAAGGACACGAAGGGGCCTTAAAAGTAATTGAAGATTCTTTTTCAGCTAAGACCGAGATTTTATCTTATGTTGACAGCGAGGCCGTAGACAAATACTTTGGCGCGGATAACGAAATGTATTTAAAAAAGCGCAGCCGAACAAACATTAAAAAAAGAATCATCTACTTAGACGGCGGTTATATCCGCAAGCGCCGCATTGTCAGCAACCTTTCTTTAACCCAAATTCGGCTAGTGCCCGCGCCTGCGCCTTTTGCGGCCGTAATGCAAATTTACGATAACAAGGTAACCTACATAACGCTCGAACCGGAAAAAATTGTCGGCGTAATTATCGAGCACCCTAACATCACCCTGCTCCACCGCAATATGTTCGAATCGACCTGGTCTATTGGCACACCCTGGCCAGAAACTAACCTTCCTGTTTCTCCCCCCGCTTCGCGGATGGTTTAAAAATTGTGTAATAGGTTACACCGCTACCCAAATAGTCGGGCAAAGGCTCGCGCTTTTGAAAACCGATTTCGTTAATATAAGTATCAAAAACCGGGTTGTCTTCGGCCACGCGGCCCTCGATATCATAATTTTCGTTTTCCAATTCTACAACCTTACCAAAAAAGTGGGTGCCAATGGCGTAAGACTGTATTTCCGGCCTAACATTTAAACTAAAGGCAAAAACTTTGTCAGGTGTTTCCTTATGAAAACCGGCAAAGCTAACAATTTTGCCTTGATGTTTTAAAAGATATAATTTTGAATCCGGAGAACTAATAAAGGCTATAAATCTTTCACGCAAGGCCTGGCGTCTACCTTCAGGATATTTGGCGTAGTTTTGGTCATAAATCTGTAGAATTTCCGCCCGCTCTTTCGGTGTCAACTCCAAACAGCTTTTAACCTCAATATCAGTCTCGATAATTTCAGAAAACTCGAGTCGCCCTTCTTTAGCCAAGACATTTACCAAGGAAGCAAAAACCAATAACGACGACTCAACATTTCCAAATTGATCCGCTAGGTTCTGGGCCTTTTCCGGCTCGGCCGAAACCTGCGCTACTTTAATTAAAATTTTATTCGCCCCCTGAAGCAAACGTACGCGCACTTTTTCTAATTCTATTGGCTGAAGTTTGCGGCTCCTTAAAGCTTTGTCCAAGTTATTCCTAATATTCTCTGCTAAACGGACAACTTCAAGATACTTGACAAAAATAACCCGGGCTTGCTCATGGCTTAAATTGCTTGCCACATCACTGACAGCTTCGAAATAAGAGACATCTTCGGTAGCGGCCAGCAACGTTCGCAAACCCTGCTCGCCAAATTCGTCAAGATAGCCGCGAAGCCACTCTTTTCGCTCTTGCGTCAATTCTTCCAAAACGGCGTGCAGGGCTATTCGCTGTCTTAAATCAGTCATGGTAATATGCGGTCCGCGCACTGTTTCGCCGTAAAAATCAAAATCCATTTCTTGAAGTTCAGGATTAGCCAGCCATTTTTGATAAATTGGATCTTCTACAAACTCACCGTAATGTTGTAAAAAGGATTCCAAATGGCGAACATGCGCCTCACGCGATTCTATTTCGTGTCCGGAAATTGGTACATACAGCGCATCTGTAAAATAATTAAGTAATCTTTCGTAAATTCTTCTTTCATTATCCGGCACCTGCTGAATGTGGCGCCAACATACAAATTGATGATTCGGGCTAACTTCGTTTTCGTCATTTTGTTCGCTTGCGTTTGTGCCAACTAAAATATTTACCAAAGCGTCAGGATCGTCCTTTGTAAGCAGCCGGTCTATATCCCAAAGCAAAGGCATATTGTCCGGGGGGATACCCAAATATCTAAGGCAATTTACAAAGGCATATTCAGCCATACCCCGCCTTAAATATGGATCGCTCTGCTCGGCAATGCCTTCGGCAAAATGGCTTAAAAATCTCTGGCGATAATGCGAACGTTTGACATCCGATTCCCCGGCGGATGTATCAACTGGCGGTAATTCGGCATCGCCACCCCCGTCTTTCTGGCCTCTCGATCTTTCAATATAAACCATATTTAAATTATAACTAATCCATGGCCAAATAGAAAAGGTGCGCCGGAGTGCGGCACACCTTCCCCGCCTGCGCCGTAAGCGCGAAACAGGGGTATCTTTACATCGGCCAGCGTTCTGGCCCGAATGATCAATCCCCCTTTTTTGCATGCTCGCGCTTTAGCGCAGCCTTATGACCTGCTCGCGATCAGTGCCGACCGAGATGTACCAGATCGGCACACCCACCAGCTCCTGCAGGTGCCGGAGGTAGCTCCGGGCGTTCCACGGCAGGTCGGCCCAGCTGCGCGCGCCCGTGGTGGGTACGCACCAGCCCGGCAGCGTCTCATAGACCGGCTCGACTTGCTCGAGCTCGCCGGCATCATCCGGAAAGGTCTCGAGGCGCTTGCCGTCGATCTCATACGCCGTAGCAACCCGGATCTCCGGGTAGGTGTCGAGCACATCGAGCTTGGTGACAGCCAAGCCCGTCAGGCCGTTGACCTGCGCGGCATGGCGCACGACCGGTGCGTCGAACCAACCGCAGCGGCGGGGTCGGCCAGTGGTGGCACCGTACTCGGCACCAAGCTGCCGCAGGTGATCCGCCTCTTCGGGCGGCAATTCCGTAGGCAGCGGCCCGCTGCCCACGCGCGTGGTGTAGGCCTTGACCACGCCCAGCACCGCGTCGATGGCTGTGGGACCGATGCCCACACCCGTGGCCGCGCCGGCAGCGCTGGTGGTCGAAGATGTCACGTACGGATAGGTCCCATGGTCTACGTCGAGATGAATGCCTTGCGCGCCCTCGAGCAAAACATGCTGCCCACGCGCCAGTGCCTCGGTGATCTCGCGACCGGTATCGGTGGCCAGAGCCATGATTCGCTCGCGGAAGGCAAGAACATGCTCCACCGTTTGCTCGGGGTCGAGTGTCTGACCGTTCAGACCGACTAGCCTTTCACCGGCATGGGCGGCCGCGTCCCAGAGCTTTTCCTGCGCCCGGGTCATATCGCGCAGGTCCGCCACGCGCAGACCGCGCCGGGCGATCTTGTCCTCATAGGCCGGGCCGATGCCTTTGCCGGTGGTGCCGATCTTGCCGTTGCCCCGTTTGGCTTCAGCCGCGGCATCGAGGAGCTTGTGGTGGGGCAGCAGCAGATGCGCGCGCCGGCTCACGCCGATGCGGCCTTGCACGGGAATGCTACGCGCCTCGAGCGCATCGAGCTCCGTGAAAAACTGCTCCAGATCAAGCACGACGCCGTTACCCAGCAGACAGCGTGCGTTTGCGTGCAGAATCCCTGACGGGATCTGGTGAAACACGAACTGCTCCCCGTCCACGTACACGGTGTGACCGGCGTTCGCGCCGCCCTGGTACCGGGCGATGATGTCGGCCTCAAGAGTGAGGACATCGACGATCTTGCCCTTCCCTTCGTCGCCCCATTGGGCGCCGACGACCACCTCGCAGCACCCCTCCATGGGTCACGCTCCGGTTGCGGTTGAAGTGAACTACCAGTGAGCCAAAAAAATCTTATCAGAAAAGCGGGGAATCCTCAAATAAGGCCCTAAAAACCAAAAAACCGCCGATGAGCACACGACCTCGAACACGATGATCGCTTCGTCTCCCTCGCCAACCTTCTGCCAGGAGGACAACATCTCGAACGGACCGGCCACAAGGACTTGCGGTCTCATCGTTCCCCCTAGTTGATGTGGGTAGTGTTATACTCAATAATTGTAACAAATTAACCTCCGCGTGGATGCACAGTATAAATTCAGAACAAACCGATCGCCAACGCTTCTGTATATTAATTTATCGATAACACAAAAATCAAAAAAAGACAAATTGGTAATTTAAATATTTCTTAGGCTTTTCGGCCTTCCAGCGTGACATACTGTAATAATCGCTGTATAATACTGCCAGAGACTATTATTAATAATTAGAAAAAGACTTATGGCCAAAGCTATGAACAAGTCTCAACTGCTACAACACTTGGCAGAGAAGACTGGCAAAAGCAAGAAAGAGGTCGCAGAGATGCTTGACCTCATAGTCCAGACCGCTTACAGCGAAGCCAAAAGTGCCGGCGAATTCACCTTGCCGGGACTAGGCAAATTGCAAAAGAAGCGCCGCGAAGCCCGCATGGGCCGCAACCCCGCGACTGGCGAGCAGATTTCAATCCCGGCTAAGACCGTGGTTAAATTCCGCGTTTCCAAAGCCGCCAAGGACGCTATCCTTTAAATAGACCTTGCCCTAATATAGAAAAGCCGCTTTTAAAAGCGGCTTTTCGTTTTTGCTAATTTGGCTAAAATCGTTACTCGCCAACTTTCACTCCGGCGCCGGCTTCAGTTTTTAGGTTAGCCGCAGCCGCGGCATCGTAATCTATAACTTCGGCGCTGATGCTGCCTTCGCTATTTAGACTGCCGTCAACGGTTACGTCTAGGCCCGGCTTTAGATCGCCTACATTGCCGATGACATTGGCTTCACCGCTAACATCAGCGCCGCCGCCAACGCCTACACTGCCATTATTCTGGCCAGTGCCAAGTTGGGCGCCAGCATTCGCGCTTGCATTCAGGGTAGTTTGGCCATTCACTTCCACAACCTTTAGTTTTGGATGGTCGCCATTGGTTTTGATAACAAAACTGTTTTCGCCCGAGGCAATGATTTCGCCTTCAGTTTGCACCTGGGCGGATTCATCGCCGCCGCCAAAAAGGTTATTGTCCATAGCGAACGACTGGCCTTCGGCAAACTTTACGCCGCCGTAAAAACCAAGAGAACCGGCCACCGCGACGCCCAATACTATGGGGAGTATAAACTTAGTCATATACCATCATCTCCTAAAAATTTTTTCTTAATGATAATTCCAAATATTACTGAATCGTCAAAATAAGTAAATTGGACATAAGGAACGCCGGCCGAAAGCAGTATTTTTTATCTTTTATGCCGCGGGCCGACCGTGCCGGCAGCCAAACTTTCTTTAATACCTTCGCCTTCCGGCGGCACG
>CAZSSD010000015.1:0-17722 GCA_964609765.1 uncultured Candidatus Saccharibacteria bacterium
GGGATGGTCTGGTGCGATTCATCAATAAAAAGCAAAAAATCGTCCGGGAAATAATCTATAAGGGTGCTTGGTGGCGAGCCGGGCGGGCGGCCGTCAATATGGCGCGAGTAATTTTCAATACCGTTCACGTAGCCCGCTTCTTTCATCATCTCTAAATCAAACTCAGTGCGTTGCTTTATTCTTTGGGCTTCCAAAAGTTTGCCGTTAGCCTCGAATTGGGCAACCCTTTCCCTCAATTCGGTCGCAATGGTTTGATAGGCGCGCTCCATTTTGTCGTCAGTGGTCACAAAATGTTTGGCCGGGAAAATCGTTATTTCGGAAAGGGGATTAAGGGGAGAAAGGGGCGTAGTAATGGCGCCGGTGAGCGGGTCCGTGGTTTCGATTTTTTCGATGGCATCGCCAAAAAAGGAAATTTTGTAGGCTTCTTGTTCGGAGGCGGGTATTATCTCTAAAACATCGCCCCGCACCCGGTAGCTGCCGCGTTTAACGTCCAGGTCGTTGCGATGGTACTGAAGGTCCACGAGTCTCCGCAAAATTTTGTCGCGTTTAAAAGCTTCGCCCACCTTTAACCGCAGGGATAATTCCAAATAATCCGCCGGATTGCCCAAGCCATAAATGCAGGAGACCGAGGCGACAATTATGACATCCCGGCGGGTAAGCAGGGCCTGGGTTGCGGCATTACGCAAGCGATCTATTTCTTCGTTGATATCGGTTTCTTTTTCAATATAAGTATCGGTGCGGGGAATGTAGGCTTCGGGCTGATAGTAGTCATAATAAGAAACAAAATAATGCACGGCATTATCGGGGAAAAATTCTTCAAATTCGGAAGCGAGCTGGGCGGCAAGGGTTTTGTTATGGGTAATAATTAGGGCTGGCCGGTTTAGATTATTGATGACGTGAGCCATAGTGTAGGTTTTGCCCGACCCGGTCACGCCCAAAAGCACCTGGTTTTTATTTCCAGCTTCTATAAGTTTGGTAAGTTTTTCTATGGCCTGCGGTTGATGCCCGGCTGGTTTAAAGGGAGATTGTAATTTAAATTTATTATTAAACATTGGGCATTATTATATCATTTTTGGGCAAGGACAGTGAAGACTGCTATAATTAACCTATGATTAGAACCCTGCGCGGAAAAGTTTTGTCAAAAATGCCGCCTCAAATTGTGATGGAAATAAATGGTATCGGATACGGCGTTTTTGCGCCATTGGATACGTTTGAGCGTGTCAAGGCGGATGAAGAGGTTTTCTTGTTTTGCCACCATCACGTAGCCGAAGATAAGGAAGACTTATACGGCTTTTTAGATGTTGACCAGCGCGATTTTTTTGAATTGCTGTTAACTGTATCCGGCGTTGGCCCTAAATCGGCTCTGACCGTAGTTGGTTCTAATAAAACCGACGTTTTGCGCAGCGCTATTTCCGAGGGTAACGCCGAAGTGTTTGCCAGCGCTTCGGGGATTGGCAAAAAAACAGCGGAGCGTATCATTGTTGATCTTAAATCCAAAATCGGTATCCAGCCGGGTTTAGCCGCAAGTTTTAGCGACACATACGAAGCTCTGCGCGCTTTGGGCTTTGCCGCAAACGAGATAAAACAAGCTCTGCAATCTTTGCCGGTTGATGTTAAAGATGCGCAAGAGCAGATAAGATTAGCCCTAAAGGCGCTGGCAAAAAAATGAAAAATTTAAATGTTAAAAATAAAAATTGCAGATTAAAATTAATAATTTTGTAATTTACAGTGTCATTTTGCATTTTGATTTTTAAATTTTGAATTCTTATTCTGTGGAAATTAAGCAAATAACAAACGAACAAGAGTGGGAAGGGTTTGTTGGCAAGCAAGAACAAACTTCTGTACTGCAGTCTTGGCATTGGCGTGAATTCTTGCAAGCTGAAGGTCGATCGCCTTTGGCGTTTTTTGTAATACATAATGGCGAGATTTTGGCGGCGTTGCTTGTCTCCAAGCTTGCCTTTCCGGGCAATAAGTATTATTTATACGCCCCGCGCGGGCCAGTATTTAAGAATGGTCTGACGGTTGAGATCAGAGAGAAAGTTTTAAGGCAAATTCCGGAGGGGTTAATTAAGATTGAGCAATTTAAAGACACTATTTTTTTAAGATGCGATCCGGCCGTGCCTGCGCAGGACATTAATTTTCATCAAGTTGGTTTCCAGAAAGCGAACAAGGAGCCGCAACCGCGCCAAACAGTTATTTTGGATTTGACACCGGAGGAATCAGACCTTTTAAAACAGATGAAGCCGAAGGCAAGATATAATTTACGCTTGGCGGAAAGGTACGGCCTTCAGGTCATGCATGGCCGTGGCGAGCAGGACCTGGAAAGTTTTTATACGCTTTTAACCAAGACGGGCGAAAGAAATAGTTTTTTTGCTCACCCGCGGGGGTATTATTTTAATCTATGGCGTCAATTGCCGGCCGACGTATTCAGACTGTATCTGGCGGAATATCAGGGTAAATTTGTGGGCGGTATTATGGTTGTCAGCTATGGTAGCCAAGCCATTTATTTACACGGTGCGTCCGATTATGAATCTCGTTCTTTAATGTCTCCCTATCTATTGCAGTGGCAGGCTATCAAGGATGCTAAAGCCCGCGGGTGCCTGACTTACGACTTGTGGGGCGTGGCCCCGCGGGAATCCCTTAATCATCCCTGGCTCGGTATAACCAGGTTCAAGGAAGGTTTTGGCGGAAAGTACGTAGAGTATGTCGGTGCTTATGACTATATTTACCGGCCCAACTGGTATCGGATCTTTAATGTGACGAGGAATGTCCGAAGAAAATTCAAATAACAAATTTCAAAGACAAATAAAAACTAAATCTCAAATTCCAATTTGAAATTTGATGCTTGAGATTTGGAGTTTCACTTTGACCAAAGGGGTCAAAGTGTGCTATACTTTATATAGATAAATAAAGAGCAAGATGCTCTTTTATGTTACTCGAATTAAGTGAAATTTACCCCGTTAGAGATCCTGCGTAAGAGCAGACAGACACCAAAGATGAACTTCAAGGGGGTAAGTAATAAATCAAATTTAGAAACAAAATTAACCGTTTAAGACACGTGCAGGTGTCTTAATCTCTAACGGGGTAAACATGTCTCCCCACCGAACCAATCCATTCCACCACAAGCATAAAGTACCCAAGGTTAAGCCAATGTATAAATTGTGCGTATCGGGTTCGGCGGTAGATATATGCGGTGCGGACGCTTTTGAGAAAGCTTACAAATTGGGCCAGGCTGTTGCCAAAGCCGGCTGTGTGTTAGTTAACGGCGCCACCACCGGCACGCCCTACGAAGCGGCGCATGGCGCCAAAGATGCGGGGGGCATGGTGATCGGGCTCTCGCCGGCTTCAAGCAAAAAGGACCATGTTAATCATTATAAATTACCTTTAGATTATTTGGATTTAATTATTTATACCGGCTTTAATTACTCGGGTCGCAATTTACTGCTCACGCGTTCATCGGATGGGGTGTTTTTCGTTTGCGGCCGCATTGGCACCCTTAATGAATTTACGATCGCTTTTGAAGACAAAAAACCGATTGGCGTATTAACGGGTACGGGCGGCATTGTGGATGAGCTTGATGATATTTTACATATTGCCCGCCGCGGTGAGAAGAATATAGTTTTTGATTCTGATCCGGAAAGGCTAGTAAAAAAGGTGTTGCGGCTGGTAAGGGCAAGGGAGAAGCAGGTGAATAAAATAGATCGCCGCAATCATCTCCATATGGTTAACGGCACCCCCGCGCCGCAAGCGGTGGTCCCTGAATAAATTTTGATTTGATTATAAAAAGCCGCTTTTTGTGGCTTTTATTTATAGAAAGTTTTTATTATGACTGGTCTTGACATATCTCGCAAAAATGTGTATGATATCGTGTTACTGTGCCCTGGATTAGGTTTTGGGAGGGAAGGTTAGGCCGGACAATTAAATTGGTCCTTAGCGCTTTTAACCTCACTCCCATTACCTTGTCCGGGGCGCTTTGTTTCCGGACATGTCGCGGACAAGGGTGTCCGCAAGGCTAACGCCTTTCGCAGGGGGGATCATGAGGATCGAGATCATCTCGTCCCAACCGTCACAGCCCCGCCCACGCCCGCAGAAGCGTGAGCTCGACCGCCGCGCCCAGGCCGACCGTATGTTCGGCCAGCGCGGGGGCCCCGGCGTCGGCCCGATCGTGAGATCGGCGCCTCGGCTGACCGCGCAGGTCAGCCCCGGCCGGCCTGGACGGCGGGACGCATAGAGATTCGGGGGCGCGGCGGTTATCGCCGCGCCCCCCAGACGTCATTTTGGCGTTTTTATTTTGCCCATCTCTTGGCATGCGGGTTATAATTTGGATATGATTTTTTTCTTAGATACAACCTCCCGAGAGCAATTGGTTTTAGCCTTAATTACAGATCGTAAAGTTTTTAAGAAAACAATTAAAACTTCCAGAGGGCTTTCCGAGAGCCTGCCGAAACTTTTAACTCAATTTCTTAAGAAAAACCAAATAAAATTAAAAGATATTAAGAAGGTTGCTGTGGTTAGGGGGCCTGGATCTTTTGTGGGTACGCGCACAGGCGTGGTTTTTGCCAATACTTTAGCTTGGGCCCTTAATTTGTCTTTAATCGGCCTTAAGGCCGATGAACTGCCGAAGGACCTGGGGCTGCTTAGAAAAGCCAAATACAGTAAAAAAATAGTCACCCCGCATTATTCAGTGCCGCCGAATATAACCCGAAGCGCTAAAGGGCAATTGAAATAATAATAATTGGGGCTTGGGCATTAGTATATGGAATGTGTATAACTTGTGTTTATGTGTATAAAATGATCTAATTAAGATAAGACTTGACAGAAACATTTCTGCGTATATACTCAATTTATACACAGAATTTGGACATTTTCCCTCAAGAGCCCCTAGTTTGATTTTGTGTTTTCCCTTATTTTTAGGCGCTTAATAAACTTTTCGTCCGTATTTTGGGGCGAAATAAAGGAGTCCTTGTGTTCAAGGCTTCCCTTTTAGCTTAAATAATTAATATAAAAAGCCACCCACCTCTGTTCAGACAACACAGGGGCAGGGGCTTTTTGCCCGGATATAAAAAAGTGGGCAATCTTGTCTAGTTCAAGCTTTAAGCTCAAGAATTAGGTCCGTAAGGTTTGAACCAGATCAGATTATCATGGCGCACTCCACATTTTGTAGGCCGGCCTCTCGTAATCTCAATGCCTAAATCGAACAACTCTGCGAAAATAACGGATATTATCCGTTCGCCCGAAGCGTTTGCCCAGTCGCCCCGTAGGTATTTTACTAAATTCAGAGAAGTCCTGGAGACGCCCAACCTGGTTGAGGTCCAAACCAACTCTTATCGTTGGTTTTTTGAGAAAGGCCTCCACCAGCTTTTAGGCGAAATTAATCCGATTACCGATTACCCGGCCGGGAAGCATTACGAGCTGTCTTTTCATGATTATTATTTAGACAAGCCCAAGTACGACGAAAAAACGGCGCGCGAGCGCAACACCACATACGAGGCACCTCTTTATGTGCAGGCCAAGCTCGTCAACAAAGTGACCGGCAAGACCAAAACCCAAGACGTTTACTTTGGCGATTTTCCTTTAATGACGGCGCGCGGCTCATTTATTATCAACGGCGTTGAACGCGTGGTTGTCTCGCAGTTGATTAAAAGCCCGGGTGTCTTTTTTACGGCCGAAAATATGCGCGGCCGCAATTTTTATGGGGCCAAGGTTATTCCCAACCGCGGCGCTTGGCTGGAATTGGATACTGACGCCAACGGTATTATTGGCGTAAAAATTGACCGCAAGCGACGCATACCCATTACGGCCATGCTGCGCGTTTTTGGTTTAAGCAGTGATGAAGAAATTAAGAATCTATTCGCTGACATTGATACGGGCGAGGTTAAGTACATCGAAAACACTTTGGAAAAAGATACTGCGAGCAACGCCGACGAAGGTTATCGGGAAGTTTATAAGAGAATTAGGCCGGGCGATCTGGCCACCGTGGATAACGCGCGTTCGTTAATCAACGCCATGTTTTTTGATAGTTCCCGCTATGATCTCTCGGTTGTTGGCCGTTACAAATTAAATCAGCGCATGGGTTTTCCGGAGATTCAGACTGATAATTTTAAACCTGAACAAGGCTTGCTGACCCGAGAAGATTTAGTGTCAGTCGTCCGTGAAGTTATTCGTTTAAATAATACGCAGGAACCGGCCGATGATATTGATCACTTGGCTAACCGCCGCATTCGGGCGGTGGGCGAACTGATTGCTTCGCGTTTTCGGGTGGGTTTGCAAAGAATGTCCCGCATTGTGCGCGATCGCATGTCCTTGGCCGAACCGGAAACAGTCACCCCGGCCCAACTTATACATGTGCGTCCGGTCGTCGCGGTCATTCAGGAATTTTTCTCTTCATCCCAGCTTTCCCAGTTCATGGAACAAACGAACCCCTTGTCTGAACTGGAGCATCGCCGCAGGCTTAGCGCGATGGGTCCCGGGGGCTTAACCCGCGAGCGGGCCGGCTTTCCGGTGCGTGACGTGCACCGTTCCCACTATGGCCGCCTTTGTCCGATTAAAACTCCGGAAGGTCCTAACATAGGGTTAGTGAGCTATTTAGCATCCTATGCCCGTCTGAATGAGTTTGGTTTTATCGAAACGCCCTACCGCAAAGTGTTTCAGGAAAACGGCCGCAGCCGCGTTACTGATGAAATTGCCTATCTGGATGCCTTTGAAGAAGAAAGGACCGTGATCGCGCAGGCGACCAGCCCGGTTGATGAAAAAGGTTTTCTTTTAGGCAATCAAGTTTCGGCGCGGGTGCACGCCGAGCCGTCTTTGGCTAATGTGGGCGATGTTGAATATATGGATGTTTCGCCTAACGAGATTATTTCCGTTTCGACATCACTCATTCCTTTTTTGCAGCATGACGACGCCAATCGCGCTTTGATGGGTTCCAACATGCAGGGTCAGGCCGTTTCGGTTATTAAACCGCAGGCGCCCATTGTCGGTACCGGTGTGGAAGCTAAGGCCGCCTACGATTCCGGCCAGATGGTTATTTGTGAAGGGGCTGGTGTGGTCGCGTCCGTGGCCGCCGAAAAAATTATCATCAAAGAGGAAACTGGCAAAGAGCGTGAGTATGATCTGCAGAAATTTTTACGTTCCAATACCTCGACCAGTATTAACCAGCATCCGACTGTCGTGAAGGGCCAAAAGGTCCGGAAAGGGCAGCCTCTCTCTGACGGCGCCGCCATTGATCGCGGTGAGCTGGCCTTGGGCCAAAACGTCTTGGTAGCCTTTATGTCTTGGGAAGGCGGCAATTATGAGGACGCTATTCTGATCTCGGAAAGATTGGTGCAGGATGATCGTTATTCCAGCATTCACATTGAAGACTATAAAATTGATGTGCGTGACACTAAGCTGGGTCCGGAAATTGTTACGCGCGATATACCGAATGTGGGCGATGAAAAACTGAAGGATCTTGATGAAAACGGCGTCGTGCGTTTAGGCGCGCAAGTACAAGCTGGCGATATTTTGGTGGGCAAGATCACGCCCAAGGGTGAAACTGACCTCACGCCCGAGGAAAAACTCTTGCGTGTTATTTTTGGCGAGAAGTCACGAGATGTAAAGGACACCTCACTGACCATGCCGCACGGTGAATATGGCAAGGTGGTGGCGGTGCGCGAGTTTTCCAGAGAGTTGGGCGATAAGCTGCCGAGTGGCGTTATTCGCTCCATTCAAGTTTCCGTGGCCGTGCTGCGTAAAATTTCCGTAGGCGATAAAATGGCCGGCCGCCACGGCAATAAAGGCGTTATTTCGAGAGTGGTGCCGGTCGAGGATATGCCGTATCTGGCCGACGGCACTCCGGTTGATATTATTTTAAATCCGCTGGGTGTGGCCAGCCGTATGAATATTGGTCAGGTTTTGGAAACCCACTTGGGTTTGGCCGCGGCCGCGCTGGGTTACAAAGTGGCTACGCCGGGCTTGAATGGCGTGTCGGAAAGTATCATTGCCGATGAATTAGAAAAAGCTGGCTTCGGCCGTGACGGTAAAATGGTTGTGTATGACGGTAAAACAGGTCAGAGCTTCCGCGAACCGGTGACGGTTGGCGTTATTTACATGCTTAAACTCCATCACTTGGTTGATGAAAAGATGCACGCTCGCTCGACCGGTCCGTATTCCTTAATTACCCAGCAGCCTTTAGGCGGTAAAGCCCAGTTCGGCGGCCAGCGTTTTGGTGAAATGGAGGTCTGGGCCCTGGAAGGCTATGGCGCGGCGCATACCTTGCAGGAAATGTTGACCATAAAATCAGATGACGTTTTAGGTCGATCAAAAACGTATGAATCCATCGTCAAAGGCGAACCAATTATGAAGCCGAATGTGCCGGAATCTTTCCGGGTTTTGGTTAAGGAATTACAAGCTTTGTGTCTGGATGTGGAGCTGATCGGTGAAAACGGTCAGGTTATCTCCACCACCAGCCGCGAGGAAGTTGTTGAACACCCCATTGAGGCTGAAAATTTGCCAAGCCTAGCCGAACAAGCGCAATTGGTTCATCCGCCGGAAAGGGACCCTGAAGTTACAAAATAGGACCTATCCGACTTATAAGACTTATTAGTCATATTTCACAACTATGTTTTCACGAAACCCCACCGAAGAATTTAGATCCGTAAGAATCAAGCTGGCGCCTCCCGAAAAGATTCTCAACGCTTCCCATGGCGAAGTGACCAAGCCGGAAACCATCAACTACCGTACCCAGCGTCCGGAAAAGGACGGTTTGTTTGACGAGAAGATTTTTGGTCCGATTAAGGATTGGGAATGTTATTGCGGTAAATACAAGCGTATTCGCTACAAAGGTATTGTTTGCGACCGTTGTGGCGTTGAAGTAACGCGTTCCAGCGTGCGGCGCGAAAGAATGGGGCATATCCAGCTGGCGGTGCCAGTGGCTCATATCTGGTTTTTGCGCGGCGTGCCCTCGCGTCTGGGCCTGATCTTGGATCTTTCTGTTCAGGATTTAGAAAAAATTGTTTATTTCGCCAGCTACATTGTGACTAAGGTTAACGAGGATCAGCGCCAGGCCATGCTCGAACGTATTGAAAAGGAGTTTAAAATCAAGAAGTCTCAAATAGACCAGCGTTACGAGCAGTTGATTGCTCAAGCTAAATCCCGCAAGAGTCTAAGCAGCGATAAAGATTTGGGCGAGGCGAAAAAAGACACCGAGGTCCACACTTTGAAAGATGCTTGGGAAAACGAGGTGAGACAGCTTGAAAATATCCGCGATTTGGCCCGCACGGAATTGCGAGGCTTAAAGGCCGGACAAATAATTTCAGAATTGGATTACCGTGATCTTTCCCTGAAATACGGGCCGGTCTTTGAAGCGGGCATTGGCGCGGAGAGCTTGATCGAAGTTCTCTCTAATATTGATCTTGAAAAGTTGACTGACGAACTTGAACAGCAGCTGGTTGATGCCGAGGGTCTTAATCGCCGTAAAGTTGTGAAAAGATTAAAGCTGGCTAAATCAATGTTTGGCACCGCTCAACGGCCGGAATGGATGCTCATTTCCACCTTACCCGTCATACCGCCGGAATTGCGGCCAATGGTTCAGCTTGATGGTGGCCGCTTTGCCGCTTCTGATTTAAATGATTTATATCGGCGCGTGATTAACCGCAACAATCGCTTGAAGAAGCTATTGGAGATAAAGGCGCCAGAAGTGATTGTGCGCAACGAAAAAAGAATGCTGCAGGAAGCGGTGGATGCCCTCATTGATAATTCTATGCGTCACGGCAAGGAGGTTACGGCTTCAACCGGCCAGCGCCGCAAGCTGCGCTCATTGGCCGACATGTTAAAGGGTAAGCAAGGCCGATTCCGTCAGAACCTCTTGGGTAAACGCGTAGATTATTCCGGTCGTTCCGTGATCGTGGTGGGCGCGCATTTAAAGCTGGATCAGTGCGGCTTGCCTAAGAAAATGGCCCTAGAGCTCTTTAAGCCGTTTGTGATCGGCAAATTGATTTCGCGCGAGTACGCCCATAATGTACGTTCCGCCAATCGTTTAATAGAGCAGGGCCGTCCCGAGGTCTACGATATTTTGGATGAAGTTACGCGTGAATATTACGTGCTCTTAAACCGAGCGCCAACCCTGCACCGCTTGGGTTTTCAGGCTTTTCGTCCGGTTTTAATTGAAGGCAAGGCCATCCAGATTCACCCCATGGTTTGTCCGCCTTTTAATGCTGATTTTGACGGGGATCAAATGGCCGTGCACGTGCCATTGACGGCCGCCGCCCAGACCGAGGCGCGCGAAATTATGTCTAGTGCCAAGAATCTTTTAAAGCCAGCCTCCGGTGATCCAATTATGACTCCGGACAAAGATTTGGTTTTAGGCTCTTTTTACATTACCCAAATTAAGCCCGGTGCCGCCGGGGAAGGCAAGGTTTTTGCCGACGCCGAAGAGGCCTTGCTCGCTTATCAATTGGAGGTGGTTGATTTACGCGTGCCGATTAAGGTTAGAATTTCGGGGGAGCTGCTGGAAACTTCGATAGGCCGTATTCTATTTAATAGCGTTCTCCCTGAAGAGATTCGTTTCCGTAATGAGATGCATGATAAAGGCAAACTGCGCCAATTGGTACGAGATTGTTATAATCGTTTCGGTGTTGATCGTACCGCCCAGCTTTTGGACGATATAAAAAAACTTGGCTTTCATTACGCGACCGTTTCCGGTATTTCTTGGGGCATGGAAGACCTCAAAGTGCCGGAAATAAAAGCCGAGTTAATTCGGCAAGCCGAGGACGAGGTGCATGAAATTTACGATCAGTACCAGCAAGGCTTACTTACTGAAAAAGAAAGATATCAAAGAGTAATTGAAACTTGGACGGGTGTGGTGGCTAAAATTACGGTCGCCGTCAAGCAGGGCATGGATGAATTTAGCTCTATCTACACCATTGTTACTTCCGGCGCCCGTGCTTCTTTGTCGCAGGTTGTTCAGATGTCCGGCATTAAGGGGGTGGTGGTTAATCCGGAAGGAGCTCCGATTGAGCTGCCGGTTAAGGATTCGTTTAAGGAAGGCCTCTCTTCCCTGGAATATTTTATTTCTACCCACGGCGCTCGCAAGGGTTTATCCGATACTGCTTTGCGTACAGCGGACGCTGGTTATTTAACACGGCGCTTGGTTGACGTAGGCCAGGATATGGTTATCAATCAGTGGGATTGCGGCACCCCTGAATACATAGTTATCACGCGCGCCGAGACCGAGGCTATGCGCAAAACCATGTCTGAACGTTTGTTTGGTCGAGTGGTGGCCGAAGACGTTAAATCAGCTAGCGGTGAGATTTTGGTGGCCAAAGATAATCCCGTAGACGAACAATTGGCCAACCGGATTGATCAAGAGGCCCTGACCGAGGTCAAGGTACGTTCCATGTTGGGCTGTAAGCTGGTGCGTGGCGTATGTGCCCTCTGTTATGGCTATGATTTAGG
This sequence comes from uncultured Candidatus Saccharibacteria bacterium, assembly GCA_964609765.1. Taxonomy (GTDB): domain Bacteria; phylum Patescibacteriota; class Doudnabacteria; order UBA920; family 2-02-FULL-46-11; genus CAZSSD01. The sequence goes on from CAZSSD010000015.1 coordinate 11,431, forward strand.
CTATAACCGCATGGTTGATTTAGGCGCTGCGGTGGGTATTGTGGCCGCTCAAGCTATCGGTGAACCGGGCACGCAGTTGACCATGCGAACCTTCCACTCCGGCGGTGTGGCTGGCTTGGATATTACCCAAGGTCTGCCTCGAGTCGAGGAGTTGTTTGAGGCGCGCAGTCCAAAAGGACAGGCGATCCTCTCGGAGATTAATGGCAAGGTGGGTATCGTAAAGTCATCCAGCACCGAAACCACTATCAGAATAGAGGCTGATGAGGTGGTAAAAGACGAATACAGATTGTCGGGAGCGAGTTCCCAGATCGCGGGCGGCGAAACTGTTCAAGCCAATGACCCTCTGCTGGTTGACGCTGAAGGTAATACTATGCGCGCCCGCGCGGCCGGCATCGTGCGTTATGAAGAAGACGAACGGGGTAAAAAGATGGTCGTGGTACATGAGTCTGAACATTATCGCGAATACAGTATTCCGGCGGGCATGAATTTAGCTATACAGGAAGGCGATTTGGTTCGCCAAGGTCAGGCTTTGACCGAAGGCAACCTCAATCTGGAAGATTTATTGCGCCTGCGGGGTATAAAGGCCGTACGGGATTATATCATTGCCGACATCCAGGACATTTATTCTTCGCAAGGCCAGAAAATATCTGATAAGCACATCGAACTCATCGTTAAACAGATGTTTAGCAAAGGGCGAGTCTTGGAACCGGGTTCATCTGATTTGCTGGTCGGCGACGTTTTGGATGTCAGAAAGATCGAGCATCTTAATAATGAGATTAAGGAAAAGGGCGGCACCGCGATTCAATATGAACAGCTGTTAATGGGTATCACCAAAGTTAGTTTAGCCACCGAGAGCTGGTTGGCCGCCGCTTCTTTCCAGGAAACTACGCGCGTGCTTATTGAGGCCGCTACCACGGCCAAAACCGATTCGCTGCGAGGCCTTAAGGAAAATGTTATTATCGGCAAGCTTATTCCGGCCGGTACCGGTTTTCCAAAACCGCGGCAGGTGAGAATCGATACTGGTGAAGAGATTGAGGCCGAATTGGCTCCAGCCTAAGCCTTGACCTTTACCGTTAAAAAAGTTATGCTGTACCAGCATTTACAATTAGTGTTCGTTGCACAAAACTAAACGTGCAGCGATAGAAAGAAGATTCTTTCTATGCCAAAATACGAAATTGGCTATATCCTTTCATCCGGAATAGCGGATGATGAAGTACCTAGAGTTGCCACCGAGATCGCGAAATCGGTCGAAGTTTCGGGCGGCAGGATTCTCAATGAAGATCATTGGGGACGTCGGAAACTGGCCTATCCAATCGGTCGCACGCGCAATGGCTACTATGTGTTTTTGACCGTAGATTTGAATACTGCGAAAGTACAGGACGTAGAACATAAATTACGTACTTTTGACAGTGTGATCAGGTTTATCATTGTAAATATGGAAGAAGCGGATAGGCTGCGCGCTAAGGACGAAGCGATCAGAGCGGCTAATGTGCGTAAGTCCGAGGCCTTGAAAGGCGCGGAAACAGCCGTGGCCAAAGATTCAGCCGATCTCGATAAGGAAATTGAAAAAGCCATAAGCGGCAAAGAGGAGAATGTTTAATCATTAAACACGTAACCCGTAACACGTAACAAAAGAATGCTACGTGCTACGTGCTACGTGATATGTGATACGTGACTACTATGGATTTAAACAAGGCGCAAATTATCGGTCGGCTTACGGCCGATCCGGAGGTACGCACGACGCCGAATGGAGCCAACGTCGCTACGTTTAGTGTGGCCACCAATTTTACTTGGACTAATCAGGAGGGCGCGAAGCAGGAAAATGTTGAGTACCATAACGTCGTGGCTTGGCGCCGACTGGCCGATATTATTTCGCAATATCTCAAAAAAGGCCGCCGCGTTTATGTTGAAGGTCGTCTGCAAACGCGTTCTTGGGAGAGCTCGGATGGCGTTAAGAAATATCGCACAGAGATAGTGGCCGAAAATATGATCATGCTCGATAGTCCGCGCGGGGAACAGGGCACCGGCGCCACCCCGTCTTCTCCTTCAGAGGATATACCTACAATTGATGCCGACGCGGATATAAAGAACGAGGATATACCTTTCTAATATAAGTAAACCCCAAGCCCCAATGTCCCTGCCTGCCGGCAGGCAGGCAATGACCAATAAAATCTCAATTATCTTAAATCCCAATTGGTCATTAGGCCATTAAATCATTGATTGGGCATTGGGATTTGGTCATTGGAATTTAATCATAGTTATGCCGAATTATATTGAACAGAAAACCTGCACTTTTTGCAGCCAGCATATTTCTTACGTGGATTACAAAGATGCCCAGTTTTTACGTAAGTTTATGTCGCCCCACGGAAAAATTTTATCTTCCCGAAAGACGGGCACCTGCAGCAAACATCAACGCGTGATAGCGCGCGCTCTTAAGCGTGCGCGTCATATAGCCCTTCTGCCTTTTGTCCCAGCCTAGGCACGAAAGTAAACCCCAAGCCCCAATGTCCCTGCCTGCCGGCAGGCAGGCAATGACCAATAAAATCTCAATTATCTTAAATCCCAATTGGTCATTAGGCCATTAAATCATTGATTGGGCATTGGGATTTGGTCATTGGGAATTTGTCTATGCCTTTATCATTTTCTGAATTAAAACTTGGTTCAATTTTAAATATTGATAACCAGCCCTACCAGATTATTTGGCAGAATTTTCAGCGAACGGCCCAAAGAAAACCGGTCTTGCAAACTAAAATGCGCAATTTGGTTACCGGCAAAGTTATTGAATATTCTTTTAAGTTCGGCGAGAAAGTAGAAGAAGCCAATATTGAACGGGTAAGCGCGCAGTTTTTGTATTTTGACGGCGGAGCGGCTTATTTCATGGATAATTCTTCTTTCGAAACGATTGGGTTGCCCATCGACAGTATCGGCGAAGGCAAATCTTTTCTAAAGGCCGGCTTGGAGTGCAACCTCATTTTGTTCGAAGGCAAGCCCGTTAAGGTAGAATTGCCTATTAAAGTGGAATATAAAATTACGGCCACCGCTCCCGGAGTTAAGGGCGATACCGCTACCGGTGGCAATAAGCCCGCCACTTTGGAAACCGGCGTTGTGGTACAAGTGCCTTTATTTATTAAGGAAGGCGAGAACATCATCGTTAATACGCAAACCGGTGAATATGTTGAGCGGGCCGGTTGATTATCATATATTATTTAGTTTTTGACCCAAATTAGAAAAGCGGCGCGGCCGCTTTTTGGTTTTCATACACAGTTTTTTAAGTTTGAGGAGCATGTTACAAATTAGACATGAAAGGTCTAACTAAATTTTCTGGGACAGATTTGCTTTTAAGCACGGTTCTGGCGGTATCGGCCGCTTTAGTGCCTATGTTTCCCGTAGTGGCAAACCCCCTTGGCTAGGATACTTATGCAATCATGATGTCAGGTGAAAACCCGTCCAAGAGGGGTTTTAATTTATTAGATAAATCATTCTTGGGGTTTAATGCGGATGATTTTTTGAAGATATCTCTGCAAAATCTCCGGATATTCAGCCAGATTTGGCTCAATTGTGTTTTTGATAGCTTCGACGGCAATTGCGTTTTTATGGGCGATATTGGCATAATACCGAGCACTGGTCCGGACATTTCTTTCTTGGGTGCCGTAGTTTACACCGATCAATCCAAACCTGGGTGTGAAGCCATCAGCCCATTCAAAGTTATCCAAGAGCGACCAATGGAGGTAGCCTTTTATATCGATTCCATATGAGATGCCTGTATAAACCATAATTAAATGATTTAAAATAAAAGACCAGCGCTTGTCATCGGCGGCATCAGCCAGCCCGTTTTCGGTAATTAGGATAGGCTTTTTGTATTTAGACATCTCGACTAAGGCTTGCAACATGCCTTGCGGCGCAATTTCCCAACCCATATCTGAACGAGGAGCGCCAAGTGGGGCGATAAAAGTAGGCAATTTGTTCAAATAAACCCGTTGCAAAAAATAATAGTTGACGCCGATATAATCGTAGTGCCGGCGGATAAGTTTTAGAAAAAGGTGATTACCAAAGAAATTAAAAACTTTTGCCAAGATTCTTTCGAGAATATTAAAATTTCGAGCCGGAACATATGCTGAAACATTATGGGCCAGGCCAACCATAAGGCCGCTACGTATTCGTCCTGCCCCTTTCAAAATTTTGTAAGCTTTTTTATGGGCCGCGGCCAAATTCAAAAGAGCCCTTATGCCGAGGAAATAATTTTTTTTAAAGGGCGGCCAAGCTCCCTTAAAATAACCCATGGCCACCGCCGCGGTTGGTTCGTTTATGGTTACCCACCATTTAATATAATCGCCGAAATGTGCGTGGCAGTATTTAGTATAGCGGGAAAAATATTTGACCGAGTTTTTATTTTCCCAGCCGCCCAGTTTGGCAAACCATTTTGGGTTGGTGATATGGTGCAGGGTGACAATAGGTTCAATTCTTTTTTCGCGTAAATACAAAATCATGCGGCGATAATGGTTAGTCGCCGCTTCGTCAAATTTTCCGGGTTCAGGCTCGATCCGGCTCCACTCAATTGAAAAGCGTACGGCGTTTAAAGAAAGACTTTGTGCCAAATCAAAATCTTGCGCGAAGCGGTTATGGTGATCTATGGCTTTTTCGGATCGGTGGGGGACCAAGCCTTGGCTCTCGGCTTCCCACCAATCGTTATTACTATTGTCGCCTTCTACCTGGTGGGCGGATGTGCCGGCTCCCCAGAGAAAGTTTTTGGGAAATTTAAGCTCTTCCATTCAATATTTTTATCCAATTAATCCTATTTATTTAATCTGCTATAAGTATATCATTCATTCTGCCATGAGCTTTAATTTGAGAAAATCTTCACGCTACGAAACTTTTACCGGCACGCTGGGGGGCGTGGCCGAGTATAGCGGCCTCGATTATACGTGGCTTAGAATAAGTTTTGTTATGTTGGTGCTGATCAGCAAGGGCTGGTTAGCTTTGCTCTATATTATTTTGATGTTAATTATGCCCAAACCGAAAATAAAATACGCTTCCCAAACAAGCTTTTTAAAGTTATCCGCGCGGGCCACGGCAGTTTATTTTTACAATCATCTAAAAATGGTTCTTAAGAAATATAGGGGTATTTTCGGCTCCCTTTTTTTGGTTCTGGGCTTTCTTTGGTTAGGCAACCCCATGACCACCCTCGTGGCCTTTTTGTTGCTTGCGGGCGCAATTTTGTTTTTTGATCCTTTTGGCTTGACACGGCGGCGGCAAAAATGGCTTCCTATACACAGTGCAGCCTATAGACCTGGCCAAATTTACAAGTCCGGGGCACCTAACCCCCGGCCAAACTAAGAAACTCAAAATTATGCCTAAATTGGGCCCTTGATTTTTAAGTTCAGAACTGCTATAATATAGATAGTTGATTAGAGTAATCCCTAGCTCGAAACAAAAAGACAACTTAATAACTCTTAAATTTGCCTTTCGGGGCAGCTCTTTGGCTCAAGAGTGACGGAAACAAAAACAAAATTTGTTAATGCGCATAATTCGCGCGTATTGGTAGGTAAGATAGGTGCCGCAGTATTTGTTATGGCTGCGGTTTTTTCGTTTTTTGGCAATTCGGCCGAGGCTAAGAGTTTAGCTCAAGCGTACAATCAAAGTTTACTGGTACGCTCTTCGGAGTTAATTTCGTATGATCGCCAGTCATCTACGATTTCTTTATTTGAGCGAGTCCGCTCAAGAGCCAAAGGTATTGCAGAAAAAATTATTCGTCCTTTTGATGTTGCCAGCGCCGCATATTTGTCGGCTGTCGACGATTCAATCTATTCACTTAATTTTACCTATCAATCTTCGGCCCATGGTGTTAAGCAAGGTGTTATATCTTGGCACCGGTTGAGCATTCTGGCTTTAGATAAAGCGTATCTTTCCTTTGAAAAGCTGGTTTACGCGTCTCAAAATATTTTAGCATCGGTTACTGATCCGGTTGAAAAATTCGTGGCGGTACCTGAACGCGGTCGCTATGTCGTCTTGGGCGAGAAGACTTCTAGCACGCGCGTTGCATTTTTGGAATTTTTACTTAGACCCATTTCCTCGCTTTTTGAATTCGAGCAACCAGAACAGAAAAAACCAACTTCACCGGCGCAAGATATTATAAATACACCAGAGCAGCCTAGCGCGCCCGCGGCAGGCGCTACTAAAATCATTGAACGCACCACCCAGCGCGACTATAATTTTTCCGGCTCGGGTCTGGCCCAAGTTTCCTTTGATAAAACCTCGGGTACGGTTAAAATATTCGTGCCCTCTGCGGATCTAT
>CAZSSD010000016.1:0-7788 GCA_964609765.1 uncultured Candidatus Saccharibacteria bacterium
ATTTTAGTAAAAATTTCATCAGTTTTATCCCGAATCAAGCGCGGCATTAAAACCTTGGCCAAGCGCAGGGTGTAATCGGCGTCTTCGCAGGCATAGTCTGAAATTTGCTCTGGCGTCACCTCGGCCATGGTAATTTGATTTTTACCCTTGCCGATAAGTTCTTCGATCGGAATCATTTGGTGGCCAAATTCATTAAAAACGGCCGTGTCCAAATCGTGAGCACGCGAACCTGGATTTAGTAAGTAACTCGCGATCATACTGTCAACCGCCAGAGGCGTTAGTTTGATGCCTTCATTTAATAAAACTTGGTAGTCGTACTTTAAATTATGCCCATATTTGAGGACGCGGTTATCTTCCAATACCGGCTGAAGCATTTTTACAAATTTAGGATTATTTAAAACTTGCACGTAATAAGCCTCGCCCTCTTGCCAGGCAAAGGAAAAACCAACAAGCTTTGCTTCTAGGGCATTCATACTTGAGGTTTCGGTGTCAAAAACGACAATTGCTTCCTGGTTAAGTTTTTTTATTAGATTATTGAGATCTTTTTCGTCGGTGATAAGATGGTACTTCGCTTTTGAAGGGGAAGTAAGGGGGGAAATGGGAGAAAGGGGGGTAACCTTTTCGGTTTCGCGGTGGCTATTTTGGCCGTCAGATTTGGGAACTTTGTTTATCAAGCTCTTAAATTCAAGCTCCTTAAATAATTCGATAACCTTGGCCGTATCGTAGTTTCGCAAACGGCACTCGACCAAATCAATTTCAATGGGAATATCGGTAATAATGCGGGAAAGTTTTTGCGACATATAAGCCTGATCCTTCTGGGCCTTAAGTGTTTCCAGCTGCTTAGGCTTAATGCCTTCGGTTTGCCCGGCTTCAATGCTTTTGTATAAATTATCAAGACTTTTATACTTCTTAATTAGTTCCGAAGCCGACTTCTCGCCAATACCGGCTACGCCCGGAATATTGTCAGACGGGTCGCCTTTAAGAGCCCGGAAGTCCACCATTTGCTCAGTCGTTAAGCCGTAGCGATCTTTGACTTCTTTGGGGCCATAAACAAAAGAATCGGAAAGGCCGCGGCGATGTGTATACACTTTGATCTGGTCCGTAACCAGCTGCAGGGTGTCCAGGTCGCCGGTAACAATGATTACTTCCATGTCTTTGTTTTCTTTGGCAATTTTAGTTGATAGTGTGCCAATTAAATCATCGGCCTCGTAGCCGGCCTGTTCGTAAATGGGAATATTAAAGGCGCGCGTAACTTCTTTAACCTTGGGAATTTGCATGGTTAAATCATCCGGCGCGGGCTTGCGGTGTGCCTTGTATTCGGCATATTCGGTATGCCTAAAAGTCGGCTTGGGCAAATCAAAAGTGGCGGCAATGCAGTCCGGCTGAACCTCTTTGATGGCATTGAGCAAAATGGCGGGAAAACCAAAAACGGCATTGGTGGGCTCGCCTTTGGAGGTCGATAAATACGGAATGGCGTGAAACCCCTTGTGCATTAAGGCATGCCCGTCGATAAGCATGAAAATTTTGCGATTTTTGAACCTGCGCATATATACATTCTACCTAAATCAAGGCAACGAAGCCACCGCTTAAGCGGTGGCGAAGTCCTTCCCAAGTTTTAGCGAAGGAGGATAAAAAAACCGCCTTCCGACGGTTTTCCCAACTACTGCGCAACTTCGGAGGAATCAGGTTCTGTTTGTGTCTCTGGCGGTTCCGATACATTATTTTTTTCTTCAGGGATCTTGCGCTCCACTTCCTGCCAGCCTTCGGGCACGTCGCATGGCGTGCTAAACTCTTTAACCTCGCCGTTAATCGGGTTTTTGGCCTTGACTACCACTTGCGTACAAAACAAATTAATACCGTTCTTTTTTTGCCAGTACATCACCCCAACCACGGCGGCAATAATTAAAACGATTAAGAGCGCGATACCAGTAATTAATCCTTTTTGTTTTTTATCTGCCATGCTTTAGTTTACTTTAGCACACTAATCAGTTACGCGAAATACTTCATATACATCCGTTACGCCTTCGAGGCATTTTAGCAAACCGTCTTGGGCCATGCTTACCATGCCATCATTAATGGCCTGCTGCCGCAGGGCAGAAAGCGGCGCTTCGCGTAAAATAAGTTTTTCGAGTTCCGGAGTCACCACAAAAGACTCATAAATACCAAGGCGGCCGTGATAACCCGTATGATTGCACTGATCACAGCCGGAACTATGGAAAAACCTAAACTCTTGGGGCAGAGCGACACCGGCTGTAGCCGGTATGCCCTTAAGCAACTGCACGGCTTTGTTGAGTATTTTTTCGTCCGGATTGTCGGCCTGCTTGCAATGTTCACACAAGCGCCTGACTAAGCGTTGGGCCAAACCTAAATTGAGCGATCCGGTGATTAAAAAAGATTTTACGTGCAAATCTAGCAAACGCGGAATAATAGAAACAGCGTCGTTAGTATGCAGAGTCGAAAGCACCACATGGCCTGTTAAAGAAGCCTGGATCGCCACATCGGCCGTTTCTTCATCGCGAATTTCTCCAACCATCACAATATCGGGATCCTGGCGTAAAATTGCGCGCAACCCCGAAGCAAAGGTCATGCCCCGGCTGCGATCTATGGGTGTCTGCGAAAGGCCGACAATTTTATATTCAACCGGATCTTCAACGGTAATAATTTTGGTGCCGGGTTGATTCAAAACTTGCAACAACGCATAAAGCGTGGTGGTTTTACCTGAACCAGTCGGCCCGGTCGTTAAAATCATGCCGGTTGTTTTTTTAAGCGCCTCCTCTAAACGTTGACGATTTAAACCGACTACTCCCAGCTGGTCGAGAGTGATATTTTTACTCTGGGCTAAAATCCTAACCACTAAACTTTCTCCATAAATGGAGGGGAGGACCGAGACACGAAAATCAACCGGTGTTTGGTCTATCTTAAAACTAAAACTGCCGTCTTGCGGTGTGGTCACTACATTTATTTTTAAATGAGAAAGAACCTTGATGCGAGAAAGGATTTTTCCATATGTGTTTAAAGGCAAGGCAATTAAATTTTGTAACACGCCATCCACCCTCAAACGAGTATGAACCGTGCTGCGCTCCGGTTCAAAATGAATGTCAGAAGCGCCCAAGGACAAGGCGACGCCCAAAATTCCGGCTAGCAATTCGGTAGCGTCTATTTTATCCATTTCATTCTCGGCAAGCTTGCTCGCCTCTACAAATTTTTTGGCTTTTTGAGAAATTTCGGCCTGGGTTAAAGAAATCAAATCTGCTGTTGGCGGTTCTGCTTTTTTTAGCTTTTGGTAGACCGCCAAGCCATCAAGTAAGGAGCTTTTACTAATTAAATAAAGCCGCACTTGATAGTGCTGTCGTTCAAGCTTTTCTCGGACCCGGGCCACGCCGGTCTGGCTGGGATCAACCACCCCCAGCTTAACTTCGCCACTCTCATGACTAAAGGCCACCAAGCCGGCTGTTTTTGCCTCATCGTGCGAAATGAGCACCAAAGATTCTTTGTCGAGCGGGAAACCGTGCAAATTAACATAATCATAACCTAAAACTTGCGCCTTGGTGGCCGCTTCGCGCTCCTCAAAATCACGATTAACATCGCTTAAAGTGCGCTGCACCTTAAGGTCCTTAGCCGCCCCTTCGGTCTTGGTTTTTTTCTTTCCAATTAGATCCTCAATCGAGGCATGGTCAACGGACATTGCTCGGTATCACGTATCATGTATCTAAAAAATGATCCATAAACGTGTTTTTATCTTCCTTTCTGTTTTAGGTGACCGATTATGAGTTACGTTTGTATTTATATTATACCGACTGGAGTGATTTAAGCCAATCAATCACTTGCCTTTTTACCAAATCACGGGCCTCGGGCAGTTCTGTATCTTTTAGCGTAAAACTTATTAACCCGGGACTGATACGTTGCCCGCGTAAATCAAGCATTAGATCGTCTAAATTAAACTGGGGTTTGGCGAAAATAAAACCCCGGGCCGTGCGGCCGGCGATTTCGGCCAAAAACAAAATAACCTTAGCGTCAGACAAAGTATTAACAAGTTCCTCCGCGACCGAACCCACGTCATCGGCCGAAGCGCCCGCCCCGGTGAGATCTTGGTAATTAATAGCCGCCGAAACAAAATTAAATTCCGGGTAAATATCCAAACGGGCTAAGGCGCGCCCCCACAATTTTAACAAACTTAAAGTTTTAGTCTTATATAAATTCTTAATAATTTCCTGCTGCTGGCCGCCCATCTCCATGAGTCGGGCGGCGATGAAAAACGCTCGCGGTGTTGTTTTGATGCTCTGAAAGCTGTCTGTCTTGGCAATGATGCCGGCCAGAAGCAAGGTAGCGACATCTTGATCAAATAAATTCTTATCAAGATGTTCTACTAACTCAAAAACAATTTCCGAGTTGGCCGTAGCGGTGAGGTCAACGAGATTAACGGCGCCATAGCCCTCGTTGCTGCTACCTATATCAATATTAATTAGCGGCGTTTCAAAAAATAGAGCCGCCTTCTTTTGATATAGTTTCCCCAATGTCTCTAAAGCAGTCACCCCTATGCAAACTATTAAGTCCGGCTTAAGGCCTTGAAGTTCTGTTTCAAGTTCACTTTCCCTAAAAACCATCCCCGGTTTAGGAGAAATAAAAATTTTAATACCACGGCCGTCTTCCTCATACCAAAACTCCCCCATTTTGTCGCGGGCATTTAAAATTTTAACAACCAAAAGCCCGCCGCGCGCGCCATGGTCTGCACCGACCTCCTCGACAAACGGTAAAAACGAAAACTTGCCGGCTATATCGCCATCACTCAAGATCGCAACCTGTTTACCCAGTTTCTTAATGGCCTGATTCAAGGCTAAACTGGCTGCCAAAGTATCGCCAGCCAGATCCATTTTAAAAACGACAAGAATCGTCTTAGCCTTTTTGATGAGGTGGCTGGTTTGTATTAAAGTATCCGAAGACATTTATTTGAAAGTTTAACAAAATAAACTACCGGAAGGGCCTAACATTGTCAATCCCGCAATACAGCCTCGATCGTTTTGGCCTTCGGCAATTCGACTAGATATTATAGCTACTTTTGAAATTATTGGCTTAATGTGTTTATACGGCGCTTTTCACCAAAACGGTAAAGGAGATTATCGAGGTTTATATGCAAGATCAACCACATTTTGTTACAATATCAGCATGAAAAAAGTAATAAAAGTCAAAAACGAAGAAAAAATGACAAAATTGGGCCAAGTTATAGGCCAATGCCTACAAGGCGGTGAGGTAGTTGCCTTAATCGGGAATTTGGGCGCGGGCAAAACTACTCTGGCCAAAGGTATTCTCAAGGGAACCGGCGTTAAGCGGGGTTTTAGTCCCACTTTCATCTTGGACGCGACCTTTAAAACCAAACGCGCTGCGTTAAAAGAGATCCACCACCTCGACCTCTACCGCTTAAAGAGTGCCGAGGAATTAATCCCCTTGGGCGTGTATGATGCTATCGGCCGACCCGAAAGTGCGTTCATAATCGAATGGGCCGATCGCTTTCCAGAGCTTCTCAAAGCATTCCCAAAAATGGGGAAAATGACTATAATAATAAAGGAAGTTTTGGGGAACGAACGTTCACTCTTAGTCCAAACAACAGGTAAAAAACATGAAAAAATTTTGGATTATATTGCCAGTCATCTTAATTAGCGGCCTGGCCACTCCTGAATCAAGTCAAGCCGCCAACCGGGCCGGGGTTTGGGGCGTGTCCGCCTCGCCGGCCAATTCTGACTACGCGCCCCAAACAATTATTCTACCTTCAGGCATCTTGGCCGTTAACCAAAATTTAAGTGACTTGAATTTAAAATCGAGCCTTGTTTTAAACAACGGTTCGTCCTGGCAGGATTATCTAAATCAACATTACCGGAGCGAAAACAACCCATCTTTTCAACAAATAAAGGCCTATGGGATCGTGGCTCAATATTTAGACCAATATGTCTACCCCAAATTAGAAAATAAAACCGCCCGCGATGCCATCTGGGAGGAAAAGGACGGCAAGGTTGTTAATTTTGATCCCGGCAGCCCGGGCATATATTTTAACAAACTCCAAATAACCAAAATGTCCGTAAACAAAATAGCCCGGGGCCAAACTGAAATTACGCTTGAACCAACCGTTTCCTTGCCCGGCAAAAAACTTTCGGACATTAATTCTTACGGCATTGCCGAACTGTTTGCCAGCGGCACATCCAACTTTGCCGCGTCTTCGCGCAACCGAACGCAAAATATCCGGGTTGGCACCGCTAAATATAAAGGGGCACTCATCAAACCCGGCGAGGTTTTCTCCTTTAATAGTTTTTTGGGTGAAATTGACGCCAAGAACGGCTGGGCCCCGGAACTAGTAATTAAAAAAGAGGGCGTCGTGCCAGAATTTGGCGGCGGCATCTGCCAAGTCTCAACCACTGTTTTTCGGGCCGCCCTTAATGCCGGCTTTGAAATAGTGGAACGGAAAAATCACTCCTTTGCCGTACCTTACTATGCGCCGCAGGGCACCGATGCCACTATTTACACCGGCTATCTTGATTTAAAATTTAAAAACGACAGTGGAAACCATATTTTAATTTGGCCGGAAATATCTGGTACCACGCTTGCTTTTAATTTTTATGGCAAACCAGACGGCCGTACGGTTCAGGTGGATGATCCGGTACGATATGATATTAAAGGCCCGGGCGTATTTAAAACGTCACTTAGGCGGACTGTCGCAACCAGCGGCGGGACCCAAAAAGAAGACATCTTTCGCAGCAGCTACCGTCCCCGCATCGAATACACCCAAACCACCACCGCCCAAGAGCCAGTGGCCCCACCGCCAACCGAAACGCCGCCAAATAACAATGACAGCAACACCGCCCCGGACAATCTTTCTTCACAACCTGATCCAAACGAATCCGGCAGCATCGCCACTCCTTCCTCAAACTAAACATGCCTAATCAAAATTCTGAAAATCTAGTAAGCGTTTCCTTTACCGAAGACGATAGCGGCATAGATTTGGGCTTGCGCCCGCAAAAATTAGAAGAATATGTCGGCCAAGAAAATATCAAGGGGAACTTAAATATTGCCATTTTGGCGGCCAAACAACGCGGCGAGCCAATTGAACACGCGCTTTTGTCCGGACCGCCAGGTTTAGGTAAAACTACGCTGGCCAACATTATTGCCAAAGAACTAAACGCGGCCATCCATGTTACTTCTGGGCCGGCCATTGAGCGCGCCGGCGATTTGGCCAGCATTATCACAAATCTCAACTCCGGCGATGTTTTATTTATTGACGAAATTCATCGCCTTAACCACACTATTGAAGAAATTCTTTACGCGGCCATGGAAGACTTTGCTCTTGATTTGGTTTTGGGCAAAGGCCCTGGGGCGCGCACGGTGCGTGTTGACTTGCCCAAGTTTACCCTGATCGGGGCCACCACCAAGCCGGGCGCGCTTTCGGCGCCATTACGCGACCGTTTCGGTCTAAACTACCGATTAAACTACTACACTGAACCGGAAATAGAACAAATTATTAAACGCTCGGCCAAGATATTAAAAATTGAAATTGACCGGGGCGGTATCAAAGCCATCGCCGAACGTAGTCGGCGCACGCCTCGCGTGGCCAACCGCCTGCTTAAACGCGTGCGCGACTTTGCCCAAGTCAAAGGCAATGGCTCCATTAACGCCGAAGCGGGCCGCCAAGCCCTGGATTCTTTGGCCGTGGATGCCCTCGGCCTCGATGAATCTGACCGCAGAATACTTCTGGCTATCATCGAAAAATTCAAGGGTGGGCCGGTGGGTATTCAAACGCTATCG
>CAZSSD010000016.1:7798-16278 GCA_964609765.1 uncultured Candidatus Saccharibacteria bacterium
GCCGCTGGCATGGAAGACGAAGAGACCATTTCCGACATACATGAGCCATATTTAATGCAAATCGGGTTCTTAAAGAGAACGCCCCAAGGCCGTGTTATTACCGAAGAAGCCTTGCATCATTTAGGATTGGACACAAAACAGACCGCTTTAAACTTCTAAAAGATTAGCTTTTTTCTGATTTTAGCCTTAAACTAAAAACAAGTTATCCGTCGTTAAGACTAAAGCATGGAATCAGCCATTACTGTAATCAAAATCATTTTCCTAGTTGGCTTATTGCTATTTATTGTTTTCAGCGCATTGATGGTTTTGGTGATCTGGCGCTTTTCCCTTTCCAAAACGGCGCCCATATTTCTGACTGTCATGTTTGCTTTGGGGGCGTTTACTATTTTATCCCACGCTTTCTATCTATTAACCAGGATATAATGGCCTATATTGACACAAGAATAGACTTAGGCGCGGAAGAAACCATACTGTTGGTTTTGAGAGAACATCCTTTCTTGCTAATTATTAAATTGGCAATTTGGGTTTTTGCCGCGGCCTTACCGTTTATTGTTGAGACACTTTTTAGGCCCTACCTACTGGGGGCCGAGCCTGCGGTCATGGATTCTTTTTTGTTACTGCGCGACATGTATCTGCTTTTTGCGCTCCTGGCCCTGTTTATGATCTTTGGTCTTTATCATCTCAACGTTCATATTGTCACCACGAACCGTATAATTGACCTGGACCAATTGGGTCTAACAAAACACCACACTGTGGAAACGCACGTTAACCGTATCCAAGACGTAACCGCTGAAATCCGGGGTATTTGGGGGCATATTTTTAACTACGGCACCGTCAACGTCATGTCGGCCAGCGACAATGCCAAGATCACGTTCGAAAACATACCCAATCCCAAAAAAGTAAAAAGGGCCATACTCGACACTCTCTACGCGCACACAGTCTCGCCGTTTGGTGCACCTGAAAACTAATTTATGAGTCCCGTACAGCTTCCTCGATTGCCTGGCCCTGTAGTGAACCGTAGGTTCTACTACCGGGGTTCTCCGGAGGTCTTAATCGCAAAAAGTTGTATGGTTAGTTTTAAGAAAATATTAACTAAAAACCTCATATCTTACAGTCGAACACAGAACTTTAAGACTTATCGAGGCAATTGTACCGGATGAGTAGTTTGGCTGCCCAAGTCGCTCGATCCACCATTTACCAAACCGTCGGCAAAATCGCGGCGGTTGTTTTGGGTGTAGGCCAATATTTGTTGATGGTGCATTTTTTTGGCGCCGCTGGTTCAGGTGTCTATGCCGCCGTCACGGCCTACTTAGGCATTGTGGTTGTTTTGGCCGAGCTTGGCCTGCATATTGTCACGGTGACCAATATAAGCAAACCCGGTGCGGATGAAAGTAAAATTTTAAGCAATGCTTTTACCGCTCGGACCATTTCTGCCCTGCTCACCTTCACCCTCGCCACCACCCTGGGCTTTTATCTATTGCCCACCGGCTTTGAAACACGCTTAGGCATAGTTCTGGCCAGCTTGGCCTTCGCTTTCTTGTCCATCAACCAGATTTTTATTGGCGTCTTCCAAAAATACCTCGTAAACTACATGCTGGTTTTTGGCGAAATTGTGGCTAAAACAATTATCATTATTGCGACCATCTTTTTAGCCAAATCTGGCTACGGAATTTTGGCCGTGCTGCTTTCTCTAAACATTGCTTTTGGCGCCCATTTAATTTTAACCATGTTTTTCGCCCGCCGGTTTGTACCGTTTTCCCTTCGGTTTGATTTTTCACTTTGGCGAGATCTGTTAAGACAATCATGGCCAATTGCTTTTTCCGGTATATTAAATTTGGTTTACTTTAAAGCCGATACTGTCATTCTTGAAGCCATGAAAGGCCCGGTAGCCGCTGGCGTTTATGGGCTGCCTTATAAAATTTTAGAGGTCCTACTAGCCTTCCCGGTTCTTTTTTCAGGGCTGCTACTGCCCATCCTTTCGGCCGCGGCGGCGGCCAATATGGAACGTTTTAAAAGTATCGTACAACACAGTTTTAACGCGCTCACCTATGTGGTGTTTCTAGTAATAGTCGAAGTGACGATTTTTGCCAAGCCCCTAATCAGAATCACCACCTTTGACCGGTTTGCCGAATTTCAAGACTCGGTACCGCTACTGCAGCTGCTTATTATCGCCGTTGCTTTTCTGTTTATTGGCGGATTATTTGCCGGCGCCGTGCCAGCCCTTGGTCTTCAAAAAAAGATGGTCGCCGGCTATAGTTTGGGTGCGCTTAGCGGTCTGGTTATTTATATCCTCTTAATCCCCAAACTTTCTTATTACGGTGCTGCGGCAGGCACGATTTTTACCGAAGCAGTAGTGGCTTTTTACGCCGCGCGCCTGATACTTAAAAATACAAAACAAAAATTATCATTTGCCGGTTTGGGGAAAGCCGCACTCGCCGCCCTGGTGGTTGGTTTAATTAGTCTTGTCCTTTTACCGCTCATACCGATTACCTCCTGGTGGGCAACACTAGTAACAACCACGACGATTGGCTTGGCGATTGCCTTTATTTACACCATACTGCTTTATAAACTTGGCGGTGTATCTCGCGAAGACTTGAGGCTTCTTATTCCCGGCAACCGCAAGGGTGCTTAACAAAAGGCCTTGCCATTAAGCCTTCACCGGCATCACCAAATACAAATTGTTTTTTCGGTCTTGGGGGGTAAGCACGGCCGGTGAGCTGTCATTAATAGCCTTAAAGATAACTTTTTCGTCCGAAATATTGTTTAGGTAATCAATTAAGTATCGATAGTTAAACGTGCTCTCCTGGCTCTGCCCGCTTACATCACCCATAACTTTAACGGTCGATTCCCCCACGTCACCCGAAGCAGCATACACCCTCACCAATCCTTCATTGGGCACAAAGTTTAAACGCACACTACGGCCGGCGGCGGCAAAAAGCCCAGCTGATTTTATAGCCTGCATTAACTCAAAACGAGGCAGCACCGCCACACTGGAAAACTCATTAGGGATAATCTGTTTATAATCAGGAAACTGCCCGTCTACTAAACGAGAAACCAGCTCTATATCCGGCAACCTAAACAAAACCTGGTTTTCGCCCTGGATAATAGTCACCCGAGCCTCCGTATCGCTTAGTGAAGACAGTAACCTAATAACTTCTTGAACTGTTCTAAAAGGGATTATAATAGGCTTAAAATCACCATCTAAACTATTTTTGTCAAAATCCGCAGCCCGTTCGGTTAAACGATACCGATCCGTCGAAACAAAATAAACACTATTCTGATCTTTGTACATATAGACCCCAGCCAACTCGGGTTGGGTTTCGGCGGGCGCGGTTGCAAATACAACCTCGTTTAAGGCTTGGCGCAGGTCAGTCGCGGTTAACTCTATTTTTCCCGTACTGGAGGGCTCTGGTATTAAAGGAAACTCGTCTGAAGGCAGGGTCTTGATGTTGGCGGAAGAAGTATCGGTGGATACGGTTAAACCATTACTGGCCGTCGCCAAGGTAATTTGATCCTCTAGGGTTGTCGAAACATACTCATTAAGCGTCCGGGCGGGCAAGGTCACACTGCCGTCTTCTTCAACTCGCCCGCCCAACCAGGCCGTTAACCCAATTTCAAGGTTGGTAGCCGAAATTTTAATTCTTCCCTTATCGGTTTGTAATAGAATATTGCTTAGGATGGGTAAACTGGCTGCCCCCCCCACAACATGACTGACGAGGCCCAAAATTTTTTTGAAGTTGTCTTTTGTCACAATAGCTCTCATATTGAGGGTCCTTATTATTAGTAATTAATTAATACAAAATAATAGTAGTAATAGTAGTAGTTGTGGGAAAGTGGAAAAGAGGTTTTAGGGCTTTGCAATTAATGCTTTAAGGGTGGTCGGGGTGTCAATAAAAAGGGGGTTGTCTGGGGGTAGTTTATGGAAAAACGGCAAACCGGGGTGGATAACAAAAGAGGGTAAATAATTTTTCAGGTTTTTTACATGTGTTATGCACAAACTATCTACAGGATTTTCAGTATCACATATAAGCCTTCTCTAATATTAAATCCAGTTCTTGTTTGAGGGAGTCTTTTTCTTTAACCAAACCCTCTATTTTTTCTACAGCGTGCATAACTGTGGTGTGATCCCGGCCACCAAAGAACTCGCCGATGCTGGGGAAAGAGTTGTCCAGTTCTTTTCGAATTAAATACATGGCTACTTGGCGCGGTTTTACAAACTCTTTTTTGCGCGATTGTTTTTTGAGATCGTCTATGGTTACATTGTAAAATGAAGCCACCACCTCTACTAATTTTTTAATCCCTATCCCTTTTTTCTTGGGGGCGGTGGCGGCCAGTACATTTTTGGCCAAATCAATAGTAGGTAGCGTACCGTTGAGTTCGCAAAAAACCATGAGCCGGTTGAGGGCTCCCTCTAGTTCGCGAATATTGCTTTGGATAATTTCAGCGATGTAGATTACAACTTCGTTGGAGATATTGTAATTTTTTTCGCGGCATTTAGCGTTTAGAATGGCAATTCTAGTCTCGAGGTCTGGTGATTGAATATCGGCAATCATGCCCCACGCGAAGCGGCTGACCAGCCTTTCTTCAATGGCTGGTATTTCCTTTGGCAAGCGGTCAGAGGACAGCACGACTTGCTTATTATTTTGGTAGAGGGTGTTGAAAGTGTGAAAGAATTCTTCTTGCGAACGCTCTTTGCCCGCCAAAAATTGGATATCGTCTATTAATAGTAAATCGACATTGCGATAGAGTTCCTTAAAAGCCGGAATTTTGCCCCTTTCGATGGCCTCCACAAATTCGTTAGTGAATTTTTCAGAGGTGACATACAGAACGCGCGCATTGGGGTTGTGGGCGAGAATCTCGTTTCCCACCGCTTGCATCAAATGGGTTTTACCCAACCCCACGCCCCCGTAAAGGAATAAAGGATTATAAGACGTACCGGGTTTTTTGGCAACAGCCTGGCAGGCGGCGGCCGCCAACTCGTTTGAACTGCCCACGATAAAGGTTTGAAATGTATATTTTGGGTTAAGGCCGTTTATGGTTGGGCTGGCGGCGGGGGTGCTGGCTTGCCTTGTTACAATTGTGGCTGTGGCCGCGGCGGAGTTTAGACCAGATTTGATGGTTTGACTGGCGCTAGAAACTATTTGATATTGCACTTCTCTTATCTCGGGCGAAATAGTGCGCACAGCCTTAACTATATCGTTGTGGTATTTGTTTTTTAACCACTCTTTGCTAAAGCCGTTGGGGACGCCCACGATTAGTTTTTCCTTGTTTTTATCCAGGACTTGCGTGCCCTTAAACCAAGTGGCAAAGCTGGGTTTGCTAATACTTAGTTCCAGCCTACCCAGCACGGCTTGCCATAATTGTTGGTTGTCTATTTCCATACTAGTCATGTATCATATGTCCCGTAACACGTATCAACGGGCATTTTTTTTGGGGGTTGGTTATAGGTTGTTATGTGATACGCATTATGTGTCGCGTGTTTGTACCTTATACGTTATCAGACGAGTTATCAACATGCAAACCTTTTAAAGTCCTTTATTTGGAGCCTTTTCGGCCCATGTGGAAAAAGTGTGGAAAAAGTGTTTATTTATTAAGCATAACTGCGGGCCGCATAGTCAAAATTGTCGCTTTGCAGTATAATTACTCCCGTATTGATAATTAATTAATTACATGCGCCAAGGCTTAACTTACAGACCAAACAAAAAAAGGAAATCACGTAAGCATGGTTTTAGGGCCCGCCAAAGATCTAAAAACGGTAAAAAGGTTTTGGCCCGCCGCCGCTTAAAAGGCAGGAAAAGATTAACATTGTAAAATTTCTAATTATTCTAATTGACCTAAATCGGCACCGGGATTTGTTGAGAATAATTAGTGGGATCAGAGCAATTAGGTTAATTTAAGATGTTGTCTAGTAAAAATCGTCTTCGCCAACAAAAAGATTTCGATAACGTATATAAGCGGGGCCGCGCTGTTCACGGCCCTCTGTTTAATTTACGTTTTGTTGCCAATAGTCTAGACCTCAATCGTTATGGTATTGTTGTTAGTAAGAAGACGGAAAAGCTAGCGACTAGACGCAATAACGTAAAGAGAAGGGTGCGCGCTGCGGTCCGCGATAGCATAGGTCAGATTGCTAATGGGCGAGATATAGTGATATTAGTAAAAAAGGCGGCCTTGGCCAGCAAGCCCGATGAACTGAAAAGAGAAATTTATAGTATGCTTAAGAAAGCCAAGCTATTAAATTTCTAATTGTTCTAATTTCTAATTTACCTAATCAATTCTCAATCGCTAAATCCTAATTTTAGGTCAATTAGAGCAATTAGGATAATTAGGTCAATTTATGTTAATGAAATTGATTATTGCTTTAATAACCCTCTACCAGAAAACTCTTTCCCCCGACCATTCTTGGGTTGCCGCGTATTTTCCTTATGGTTTTTGCCGCTATACGCCTTCTTGCTCTGAATACGCCAAGCAATCACTGGCACGGCACGGACTTATTAGGGGTCTGGGGTTGAGTTTTTGGCGAATATTGCGCTGTAATCCTTGGGCAAGGTTTGGTAAGGATCCGGTGCCTACTCTAAACCAAAAATTAAAAATTAAAGATAAAAATTACAGATTAAAATTCAAAAATTTTAAAAATTTGAATTGTCATTTTGATTTTTGATATTTGCATTTTGATTTTATGAACATTTACCACGAAATTCTTTATCGCCCCATCTTAAATCTCCTGGTTTGGTTTTACAATATCCTGCCGGGCCATGATGTGGGTTTGGCTATTATCGGCGTGACTTTGGTCATACGCTTGGTGCTTTATCCCTCTTTCCGAAGCTCTCTAAAATCACAAAAAGCTTTGCAGGAGCTCCAGCCCAAAATGGATGAGGTTAAACAAAAGCATAAAGATGACAAGCAGGCGCAAATGGCGGCTCTTATGGAACTCTACAAGGAGCATAAAGTTAATCCCTTGTCTGCCTGCTTGCCCCTGCTTATACAGCTGCCTGTGCTTATTGCCCTCTTTCAAGTTTTAAACGACCAGCTTCCCAAGTCTTCCATAGACGGCCTCTATGCTTTTATTGCTAACCCCGGCAGCTTAGACCCAATCGCTTTCGGTGCGATTAATTTAGCCCAACCCCATGTTATTCTGGCAGCCGTGGCGGCAATTTTACAGTTTGTGCAAACAAGGATGCTGCAACCGAAGCGGGCGGCAGGGGTAGCCCAGGATGCAACGGCTAAAATATTGCAAAAACAAATGCTTTATTTTTTGCCCTTTATGACCTTTGTCATTGCCCTTCGCCTTCCGGCTGGTCTGCCGGTTTACTGGGCCGCTACCACCATTTTTGCTATCCTCCAGCAGTGGGTTATAATAAAATCACGTAACAATGAACACGTATCACCCAGCACTAAATAGATGGAAACGAAGAGCTATCATAATAGACTAAAAGACTTAATGGACAGTTATGTCCATTTAGTTTATGCGTTAAGTCGCACTTTCCCCAAAGAAAGAATTGTATGGTGTAACTTCTCAATTACGTAGAGCCGCCTTGTCTGTTGTCTTGAATTATATAGAAGGCCGTGCAAGGGGTAGAAATAAAGTAAATATAAGCTTTTTGGAAATATCATACGGCTCTTTACAGGAATCCAAGTACTTGTTAGATTTCTCTTTGAGAGAAGGGTATTTGAGCGAAGAGCAATACGGTAAATCCATGGCTATTGCTGACGAAATTGGGGCAATGCTATGGTCCACGCTAGAGAAAAAGAAAGTTGATAAATAATGTTAAGTGTTTTATGATACGTGTTACGTGAAAATGTATGGTTAAACAGGATTCCATAGACGTTGTTCGCAAGATAATTGATGATCTTTTGGCTAAAATGGGGATAGTGGCGGATATTGAGATTCGCGAGCAGCCCGATACGGTCGTTTTTAATATTCGTACCGAAGATACTAATATGCTTATTGGCAAGTATGGCGTAAATTTATACGCTTTGCAGTATTTGTGCCGTGTTTTAGCCCGCCGCAAAGCGGCCGAGTCCATTGAATTTTTAGTTGATGTTGATGATTATAAAAGAAAGCGCGAGAGTCATCTTCAGAACTTGGCCGAACAAGTTTATAATGAAGTTCGTAATAATAAGGTGGCAGTATTAAAACCGATGCCGGCCTATGAGCGGCGAGTTGTCCATGCTGTTTTGTCAGAACGGGCAGGTATTATTAGCGATAGTGTGGGTGAAGAACCGAATCGCATGGTGGTAGTTAAACCGGCAGACTTAAATAAAGAGCTCGATTTTTCTTCCATTAAGTTTGACGACGAACGGGAATACATTATTTTAGAATAAAAAAGACCACTTCAGTTGGTCTTTTTATCCGTTCTAGAGAGGGTGGGGCAGAATTATTACTCTTTGGCTCTTGAGTAGCCCAGCATAGCTTTCGCGAAGTTGGGCTTTGTTTTTGTGATGGGAAACAAAAACTTTAAAAGAACATGCCCCACCCTCTC